>CAZUGM010000239.1:0-3274 GCA_964619915.1 uncultured Fusobacteriaceae bacterium
TGAGACATCCTTCCTCGTGATCCACACACTCTTTGGAGTATTCTAAAAATTCAGGAGTGATTACCTTGTTAACTACTCCTTCCTCTGCTTCTACTACAAACATTCTCAGGTTGATCCCTACCTGGGGAGCAGCCAATCCTATCCCGCTTATATCCCTCATCGTTTCTACCATTCCATCCAATAATTCTCTGATATTGTCATCAATTTTTTCTACATCTTTGTTTTTATCCCTAAGTACTGGATCTCCATATGTTCTTATCTCGTAAATCATCTTCCACCTCTTACATTAAATTTATAGGATCTACATCCACTATTATTCTGTATTTATTTTTCTTATCATTGTTTTTAAATTTTAGCACAGTTTCTGCTATATTTCCCTTTAATTTATTTATCTCATGACGACTTCCCTTTATAAATATCTGACTCCTGTAGTTCCCCCCCATCTTATAGATTGGAGGAGCCATGGGACCATACATCTCTAAACTATCCTTTTGTATCTCCTTGTAGAACTTATTACTGTATTCTTCCAGCCCATCCTCCTCCTTGGAGGATATGATAACATTTATTATCCGGGAAAAGGGCGGGTAGCTCAAAATTTTCCTGTTTTCTATCTCCTCTTCATAAAATCCCTGGTAATCATTATTTATAATTTTTTGAATTACATAGTTATCAGGCTGATATGTCTGGACTATAACTTCACCTTTTTTTTCAGACCGGCCTGCCCGGCCTGCAGCCTGACTCACCAGCTGGAAAGTTTTTTCCCCGGCTCTAAAATCCGGGAAATTTAAGATACTGTCGGAATTTATTATTCCTACAAGGGTCACCTCGGGAAAATGAAATCCTTTAGATATCATCTGTGTCCCTACCATTATATTATATTTTTTATTTAAAAAATCTGAATATATCCTGTTGTGGGAATCTCTGGTCTTGGTAGTTTCGGAATCTACACGTAAAATAGGCAGATCAAAGAGTTCTTTTAACTCCGATTCCACCCTTTCGGTACCCTTTCCTGAAAATTTCAATGATTTTTCTCCACAATTGCTGCAAGTATTGGAATATTTTTTGGTATATTCACAATAATTACACTTATAAAGACCATCCTTTCTATAATAGCTGAGAGAGATAGAGCAATGAGGACAGGTCTCTATATGGCCGCATTCATGGCATTGAACAAAGGTCGAATACCCCTTTCTATTGAGAAGAAGCATTATCTGCTCATCTTTTCTCAACCTTGCTCCCATATGATCTATCAGATCTTCACTAAAAAAATCATTTTTTTCGCCTTTCATATCCACTAATTTCATATCTGGTTCAATTGCTTTCCCATACCTTTTTTTTAATTCCAACAATTGAAATACTCCCTGGGTAGCATGATAATAGGATTCTATAGATGGTGTGGCTGATCCTAGGAGAACCTTGGCGCCCTCTATCTCGGCTCTTTTTATAGCCACATATTTGGCATTATATCTGGGATTACTATCCTGCTTATAGGTAGCCTCATGTTCCTCATCGATTATGATATATTTAAGATCTTTTACAGGAGCAAATATTGCAGATCGCACTCCTAACACAACTCTTTTTTTACCGGAATAAATATCTTTCCATTCGGTAGCCCTTTCCTTTGCTGTCAGTCTGCTGTGCAAAATTGCAATTTCATCGAACTCTTTTTTAAATCTATCTATCATTTGAGGGGTCAGAGAGATCTCTGGCACTAAGAATATAGCTCCTCCCTCATTTTCCAATGCATCCTTTACCAGCTCAATATACACCTCTGTTTTTCCTGAACCGGTTATCCCTTTTAAAAGGTAATATCTTTTAATCCCCTCTAATATTTTATTTTTTACCTCTGCCTGCTCCGCAGTCAGGTGTGATTTTTTTCTGTTGTATCTATATTTTATACTATTTTCTTTATTTTTTAAATACTTATTTTCTTTAATTGTATTATTTTCTAATACAACTTTGGATTTTATGAACTTATCCAGTAGTTTTTTACCAAATTTTTGTACAATTGTAGTTTTAGCAGCTGTCTGTTTTTTGGTCATATACTCTATAAATCTCCTCTCATTTTCATCCATAGGTATAATGGATTTATTGAAAACAATTCTTTTGCTATAGGAAATTTTTATATTTTTAGGTCTCGAAACACCAATAATATCTCCAAAATTACAGAGATAATAATTTTTTATCCATAAAAAGAGTTCTATCAACTCCTTGGAATAGGATACCTGCTCCTCTACCTGTCCTAAAATTTCACTTATTTTAAACTCATGGCTAACAGATCTATCTTCACACAAAATTATCCCGACTTTTTTAGTTCTCCTAAAATTAATCCAGACATGGTCTCCGACCTTATATTTTTTTTCTCTATCTGAGTAGGTGTAAAAGCCATTTTCTACTCCCTCTACATACAGTACATAGTTCATAATATCACTACCTTAATTTTATCTTTATTTTTTTTATATCTTCAATCTTTGTTCCCGGTTTAGGGTATTGCTCCACTACCTGTCCCTTACCATCGATTGCTATCTCAATCTGATATTTATTGGCTATCATCAAAGCCAGTCTTACACCATTTCCTCTGAAATCCGGCAATAGATCCAAATCTAAATTTTCATATAGGGCATTTGTATAGTCCCCCCCTTCTAAAACATCTACATTTTCCGGGGTTATCCCCTTATATTTCAATATTCTATCCAAGGTATCCCTAAATACCGGAGCAGCTATCCAGGCACCAAATTTTCTCCAATAACTCTCTGCATTGGGTTTTTCAAACATAATCAACATTATATATTTTGGGTTTTCCGATGGAAATATTCCCATAAATGAAGACATATACTCATGTTTGAGATATCCCCCACGACCACTTATCTGTGCTGTACCAGTCTTACCTCCAATGGAATAACCCGGGATTCCACCATTTCTACCAGTACCTTTTTCCACAGTCTCCTTGAGCATCTCCCTTATCTTTTTAGAAGTCTTTTCAGAAATAACCCGTCTTTCAGGGTTAGGTATATTTTTCCTGATCGTTACGCCTTCAGGAGTTTTTATACTGTCTACCAGATAAGGCTCATAATATATCCCACCATTTACAGTGGTAGACAGAGCTGCAATCATTTGAAGAGGCGTTATAGCTATCCCCTGACCGTAGGACATAGTATATTTTTTCATCCCATCCCATTTTTTGTAGGGTAGTTGTCTTGGAGCCAGTTCCCCAAATGTATCTATCCCAGTTCTCTCATAGAGGTTAAATTCCTTTAAATATCTTTCAAATGTC
>CAZUGM010000240.1:0-3254 GCA_964619915.1 uncultured Fusobacteriaceae bacterium
AAATAAAATCTATGAATATCTAGAGTTTATTAAAAAAGAGGAGATCAAAAAAGTAATCCTGGTAGATTATGGGGGATTTAACCTGAAATTTATGGAAATTCTCCAAAAACATATAGAAGATATAGAGATATACTATTATATCCCTCCCAAGGTTTGGGTTTGGGGAGAAAAACGTGTTGAAAAACTAAGACATGTAGACCATATAGTGGTTATATTTCCATGGGAAGTAGATTTTTATAAAAAACATGGAATAGATGTAGTCTATTACGGGAATCCATTTTTAGATATCTACAAACGGATAGACCAGAGAGGAGAGAAGATCCTTTTACTCCCTGGGAGCAGGAAAAAAGAGGTGCAGAAACTCCTCCCTGTAATGATGGAAGTTGTGGAAAAATCTATGAATGAAAACTTTATATTGAAGCTAGCAAAGAAGGACCACTTGGAATGGGTGAACTTGGATATAAGCAGATATAAAAACTTAGAAGTTATAGATAATGTATCTCTCAGGGATGTGGTAAAACAATCTAAATATGCCATAGCAGCTTCAGGAACTGTAATCTTGGAATTGGCACTTTTGGGGTTACCGGGAGTTGTAGTCTATAAGATCGATAGATTGAGCGGGTTTATAGGAAAACACATATTAAAGTTAAAATATGTATCTCTGCCTAATTTAGCTCTGGACAGGGAAGTTTACAGGGAACTTCTCCAGGGAGAGTGCAATAGGGATAAGATCCTAGGTGCAATGCAAAATATAGAAGATAACAGAGAATATTTTGAGGAAAAGCAGATAGGTGAAATAATAGAAAAACTAGGCGGAAATAATATAATAGAAAAGTACGCTAAATTCTTTTTGAAAGGAAAATAATATGAATAAAATAAAATTGAAAGTTCAAAAGGCATCGTTGAAAAGGATGTTTGATTATGGAATGCACTATAAATACAGATTTATGTTTATAGTAGTACTATCCTCAATAGTCGCACTGACAAAGGCATTGCCGGCATGGTTCTCTAAATCTTTGATGAATGATGTACTTATAGGAAAGGATATGAACAGACTATTATTGCTGTCTGGCGGTTTAGTTGTTGTAACTATAATGAAAGGGTTGTCCATGTACTATAAGGAAACTTATTCCTCTTATACAACGAGGCTGGTAGTCAGGGATATCCAGCAGGATATCTACAGACACCTTCACAAGTTAAGTCATTCCTACTTTGATAAGACTCCCCAAGGGGAGATTATGGCAAGGATCAGTGGAGATGCTGGGAACTTAGGAAAGATCGGGTTTATGATGTTTCAGATACTGCCGGAATTCTTGACTGTAGCGGTACTTCTCATAGGGTTATTTAGGATCGATGTGGTATTGGCTCTGATGACCTTGGTACTGCTTCCTGCAATGATGGCGATATTAAAGAAAATTTTGAAAAAAATTAAAAGAACCGCCAGAAAAAGGCAGGATCAGCGGGGGGAGTTAAATTCCCTTATCCAGGAATCACTATCTGGAATAAGAGTTGTAAAAGCATTTGCTACTGAGAAGGATGAGATAAAAAAATATGAAGAAAAAAATATGGAGGTACTCAATACAGAGTATAGAAATAAAAAGGTAGAGGCCAGAATTTCACCTATAAATGAAGTCGTGACTATTACTATAATAGTGGGAGTACTACTCTATGGTGGAAATAAAGTTATCGTTGATTCTAGTTTTACACCTGGAGATCTTGTTTCATTTTTAACTTCACTGGGACTCATGTTTGAGCCCCTTAAAAAAGTTATTAAAAGAGGGAGTGAACTGATGTCTATTATGCCTTCAGCTGACAGAGTAATGGAGCTCCTGGAGGAAGTACCGGAAGTAATAGAGAGAGAAGGTGCTGTGGACTATGGAGAACGTTCACCTAAGGTAAAATTCAAGGATTTAAAGTTTAGATATGGTGAAGATCTGGAGTATGCCATAGATAATATTAATTTTGAAGCAAATGCCGGTGAGATCGTAGCATTGGTAGGTAGAAGTGGGAGTGGAAAAACCACTCTGGTAAATCTAATTCCCAGATTTTATGAGGTTGAAGAAGGGTCTATTACTATAGACAATATGGATATAAGAGACTTGAAAATAAAAGAATTAAGGGACCATATAGGGATAGTTCCCCAGGAGACGTTCTTATTTAGCGGTACTATCTACTCCAATATCCTGTATGGTGCAGGAAGAGATGTAAAGAAAGAGGATGTTATAAATGCTGCTAAGATGGCCAATGCCCATAACTTTATAATAGAGTTTGAAAACGGATATGACCAGGAAGTAGGAGAACGGGGGACATTACTGTCTGGTGGTCAGAAACAAAGGATAGCCATAGCCCGTGCCCTCCTGAAAAATCCGGAGATTATGATCCTGGATGAAGCTACATCTGCCCTGGATACAGAATCTGAAAGACTGGTTCAAGACGCCTTGGAGAAATTGATGGTAGGAAGAACAACCTTTGTAATAGCCCATAGGTTGTCTACAATAGTCAATGCAGATAAGATCGTAGTTATGGATAAGGGTAAGATCGCAGAAGCTGGAAGTCATGAGGAGCTAATATCCCATGGAGGAATCTATAAAAAGCTGTATGAAACGCAATTTGGAGAGGAATAAATCTTTTACCTTTCCTTTTTATGGAAGATTCATCGAAGATTAAAATAATATGAGGTTATTTTATATAATCTCATATTAATAAATTATATAGGAGAAATAAACAATGAGTATTTTAAGAGATGACAACAGAGCTAACGAAGATTTAAGAAAAGTAAATTTAATAACAGGATTCACCATTCATGCTGAAGGATCTGTATTGATAGAGATGGGAAATACAAAGGTAATTTGTACTGCCTCTGTAAGTGAAAGTGTTCCCAGGTTTTTAAGAAAATCAGGTAAAGGGTGGCTTACAGCAGAATATTCTATGTTACCAAGAGCCACTGAAGACAGAAATATGAGAGAAGCAGCCAGAGGTAAATTAGGTGGAAGAACTATGGAGATCCAAAGATTGATCGGAAGATCTCTGAGAGCATGTTTAGACATGGGTAAATTAGGTGAGAGAAGTATAACTATCGACTGTGATGTTATTCAGGCTGATGGAGGAACAAGAACAGCTTCTATAACTGGTGGATATGTAGCTCTTGCTATAGCAATAAATAAATTAATTGCAGACGGTAAGTTAGAGGAATCTCCGTTAATCTCAAATGTAGCTGCTATCAGTGTAGGAGTAGTAGGAGGAGTTCCTATGTT
>CAZUGM010000241.1:0-3231 GCA_964619915.1 uncultured Fusobacteriaceae bacterium
CAACTGACTTGTAATCAGTAGGTGATTGGTTCGACTCCGATAAGCGGCACCATATATATAGTATACTTGTTGGGCTGTCGCCAAGCGGTAAGGCAACGCACTTTGACTGCGTCATGCGCAGGTTCGAATCCTGCCAGCCCAGCCAACTATAAACTTTAACACCCTTCGGGGTGTTTTTTTGTATATATAAATTTAAATATATATATGGTATAATCTAGAGAATGATGAAAAAAATTGGAGTGAATAAATATGAAGTTATCGGTAGGTATAATAACATATAACGAAGAGCGAATTTTAGGAAAAACCTTGGAAGCTGTAAGAGAATTGGCTGATGAAATAATAGTTGTAGACAGCAATAGTTCGGACTCTACTGTAGAAATAGCTAAAAACAAAGGAGCTATGGTCTACACTGAAAATTGGAAGGGGTTTGGTCCGCAAAAAAACTCTGTTATAGATAAATGTAAGGGTGAGTGGATCCTGCTGATCGATGCTGATGAAGTAATAAGTGAAGATTTGAAAGAAAAGATTAAAAGTATAATAGATGGAAAAAATAAACATGAAGTTTACGATATAAACAGATGTTCGGTATGTTTTGGGAAGGAACTAAAATATGGCGGATGGTCCAATCAATATGCCACCAGATTGTGGAAGAATGGCACTGTAAAAGTAAGTGATAACTTGGTACATGAAGAATTTGAAACAAAATCAGCTAAAGGTAAGATAAAAGAGAAGATATACCACCATACATACCTGACTTTGAGTGATTATATAACCAGATTTGACAGATATACTACATTGGGAGCAGAGGAGTATATAAAAAGAGGTAAAAAATCCAGTTTTTTTAATATAGTAATAAATCCGTTTTTTAAATTTATAAGGATGTATATATTTAGGTTGGGATTTTTAGATGGTATAGAAGGTTTGATAATAGCGTTGTTTAGTGGGATGTATACTATGACCAAATATTTTAAGCTGAGAGAGATGGAGAAGAGAAGTCTAAAATAAGAATAAAAATTAATTATAGTTTTGAGGAGCTAAGTTATGAAAGATATAAAAAGAATTATAATATCTAGAACGGATAAGATAGGGGATTTGGTATTATCAATCCCCAGTTTTTTTATGGTAAAAAAAATGTATCCCAATGCTGAAATAGTAGTTTTGGTAAGAAGATATAACTATGAAATTGTAAAAAATCTTCCCTATATCGATAGAGTAGTTAAAATAGATGATTATAGAAGGGCAGAGTTGATAGAAAAAATAAAATATTTTAAAGCGGACGTATTTATAGCTCTATATAACGACGAATTTGTGATGAAATTGGCGAAAGCCAGTGATGCTAAAGTCAAAATAGGTCCATTGTCAAAAATAAAGTCATTCTTTGTATACAACAAAGGGGTTCTGCAAAAAAGATCCAAGTCCATTAAAAATGAAGCTGAGTATAACTTAGATTTGGTAAAAAAATTAGACTGTAAAAAATTTGATGATCTATTTGAGCTAAATACTGAGATCTATTATGAGGAAAAACACAGAAAAGCTGTGGAAGTATTCATAGCAGAAAAAAAGATAAAATCTCCGATATTAGTAATAAATCCATTTATGGGTGGAAGTGCTAAAAATATTAGTGATGAGGAGTATATGGAGTTAATAAAGGCCGTATTAGATAAGATTGCAGACATAGATGTAGTATTGACATGTCATATATCGGAAGAGGACAGAGGACAAAGGATCTTGGATGGTATAGGACGTGAAAGAGTGCATCTGTATGCCAATGGAGGGGATCTTCTGAATCTGGCAGCTATGATAGATAAAGCAGATGTGTATTTCGGCGGATCCACAGGGCCGACTCATATAGCAGGGTCGTTGAAAAAAAGTATTGTGGCTATCTATCCCAATAAAAAAACTCAGGCACCTCTAAGATGGGGAGTATTCGGACACAGGGATGTAACCTATATAGTTCCTGACAGGGATAAAAAGGAAGATTATAAACATAAATTTTTTGACAGCTATACAGATGAAATGAGGGAAGAGATAGTGGAAGCTATAGTCTCTAAGATAGAAATAACAGAGAAAAACTAAAAAAGGAAAGGTGAAATCATGGGAATTAGAGAATTAAATAGAAAGTTACAGGATTTTTTGAGACCTAAAAGATTGGCTTTGGGAAGATTTTTATGGGATAGAAAAAAAACAATTAAAAATGAACAATTGAAAATTGAAAATAAAAAACTGATAGAAAATCAAAATATTAAATCTATTTTATTTATAAGAAATGATGGAAAGATCGGGGATATGATAATAAATACTTTGATGTTTCGTGAGATAAAGAAGGTATATCCACAGATAAAGATCGGTGTGGTCACCAGAGGAGCCAATAGGCAGGTTATAGCCAATAACCCTCATGTGGATGTGATCTATGATTACAGTAAATCTGACAGGGAATTAAAAAAATTAGCCAACGAGATATCTGGTGAAAAGTATGACCTTTTAATTGATTTTTCTGAGATGCTGAGGGTGAAGCAAATGAAGTTCATCAACCTATGCAGGGCAAGGGTCAATATGGGGCTGAATAAGGCTGATTGGAGCTTATTTGACGTGTCTGTGGAGTATAGAGTGACAGATAAACATATAACAGATAGATATAAAGAATATTTAAAGATATTAGGAATAAAAAATCCAGATCTATCCTATGATATTCACCTTTCAGAAGAAAATTTAAAATTCGGAATAGAATTCAGAGAGAGAATAAAAGAAAAGAAAATCATATGTATAAATCCCTATGGTGCAAGTAAATACAGAACTTTAAATGAAAAGAAAATTAAGGAAATAGTAGGAGTAATATTAAAAGAAGATACTGCAGTAACTTTTGTATATTCTCCGGATAAATTGGAAGAGTTGAAAAAAATAGTAGAAGAGATGGGGTCAAAGAGGATCTATTTAAATGAAAATATAAGTTCTATTATGGATACAGCGTCAATACTGAAAAATTGTGATCTGATAATTACACCAGACACTTCCATAGTTCATTTAGGGGTAGCTTTAGATAAAAAAATGGCAGCCATTTATAGGTCAGATGAAGGGTCTGGAGAGTTAAACAGCATTGTGTGGGGAGCTAATTCAGTCAAGGTAAAGCAGATTTATGCCAAACCAAGTCTGGCTAGAAATGAAGAAGCGGATATAAATGAATTTGATGTTGAGGAGATAGAGTTGAATTAAAAGGGGATTAATGAATGAAAA
>CAZUGM010000242.1:0-1050 GCA_964619915.1 uncultured Fusobacteriaceae bacterium
GTCCCCGACGATCAATACCTTATTTTTATCGGTATAGTTAATATTATTTAAAGCGTGTTCAAATATTTCCGGGTTGGGCTTAGATATACCGATCTCTTCAGAAACCACTATATCTTCAAAGTATTCGGCAATAACAGATTTTTTGATCCTATTATCCTGAACGGCACTAAGACCATTTGTAATGATAGTGAGTCTGTAGTTTTTGGTTAAGCTTTTAATAAGCTTTTCACTCTCATCATATAAAAAAGATGCCTGGGAGAGATATTTCATAAATAATTTTGCAAATTCAGTCTCATTAAATTGAATATTCAATTTTTCAGATAATCGTTTAAATCTTTCTGTTTTCAATTTTTTCTGAGTGATAAGTCCATTCTCAAGCTCCTTCCAGATAGCCGTATTTATTTCTTTATATATTTTAAAATGATAATTTTCATCGTATTCTATGTCAAAATCAATGATGGTACTTTCAAAAGCTTTTTTTTCAGATTTTTTAAAATCGAATAAAGTTTCATCTGCATCAAATATTATAATTTCATATCTTATGATAATCACCCCATATAGTTATTTTTATAAATTATAACATAATAAGGATTAAAAAGAAAAAATATAAGGCTTTTCATATCTTGATGATTACACTTTTACAGTGTATAGTTCGATTTGTTTAGATTTAAAATCTGATATGTTGCTATAGAATCCCGAATTTAAATTTTTAAGAAGAAATTTTATCTTTTTTGAGAACTTGGAAAGATAAGGTTTCTTCTCTAACACTTACTGTTACTGTATCCCCCTCTGCCACATCTCCTTTTAGAATCAGCTTAGCCAGGTTAGTCTCGACCTCTCTCTGTAAGTATCTTTTAATAGGCCTGGCTCCAAATGTCAGATCATAAGATTTATCTATAATATGATCCACAGCCTCTCCTGTAAAGTCCAGTTGAATATACTTATCTTTTAGCCTTTCGTTTACATCCTTTATCAATAATTTTATTATATTTCTTACACTTTCTTTCCCCAGTGCTTTAAACACTATGATATCATCGATCCTGTTTATAA
>CAZUGM010000242.1:1060-3166 GCA_964619915.1 uncultured Fusobacteriaceae bacterium
CATCCTGCTGATTCGCCCGAGCCCAGCCAAACAGACGAAGAGACCTTCGAGCGTGTGTTTGGCATGTGCCAATGGGCTGTGATGGCGATCGTAGCCCAAGATGACAGCGCGTACGTACGGTTGAGCTTCAATGTCGGCCCGGGGCACTTTCTTTCCCCAGTGCTTTAAACACTATGATATCATCGATCCTGTTTATAAATTCAGGTTTAAAGCCGGCTTTCAGTCTGTCGGTTACAATTTTTTTAGTTTCTGCTCCTACCTGGGGATCTTTGACTATATATTCACTTCCCAGATTACTTGTCATTATAATGAGGGTATTTTTAAAATTGACAACCTTTCCCTTGCTGTCGGTGAGGCGTCCGTCATCTAACAGCTGGAGGAGGAGGTTGAATACATCTGGATGTGCCTTTTCTATCTCATCTAGTAATATTACAGAGTAAGGTTTTCTTCTGACAGCTTCTGTAAGCTGTCCCCCTTCCTCATACCCAACATAACCTGGAGGCGCTCCTATGAGTCTGGTTACAGAAAACTTATCCATATATTCACTCATATCTATTCTGACTATATTGCGTTCATCATCAAATAGATTTAGAGCCAAGGTTTTGGCTAGATAGGTTTTTCCCACACCGGTAGGACCTAAAAATATAAATGATCCCAGAGGTCTGTCAGGGTCGTTGAGTCCTGCTCTGGCCCGGATAATAGATTCAGAAACACTTTTTATAGCTTCCGGCTGTCCTACTACCCTTGATTTGATGCTGTCTTCCAGGTGAAGGATCTTTTCTTTTTCACCCTCCATCAGTTTATTTACCGGAATACCGGTCCAGAAACTCAATGTTTCTGCTATTTCATCACTGTCCAATACCTCTTTCACCATCCTGCTGCTTGTTTTTTTCCCGATCTCCATCTTTTCTTCCTCTGCTTTCAGGTCTTTTTCCAGCTGAGGGAGTTTTCCATACTGCAATTCAGCCAGTTTTTGTAAATTAGCTTCTCTGTTGGCTTTATCTATCTCCAGCTTTGCTGCCTCTATCTGTTCCTTTATTTGCTGAACTTTGGTAACATCGTTTTTTTCTAAATTCCACTGGGCTTGAAGGATTGATTTTTTATGATTTAATTCAGCCAGTTCCCTCTCAAGGTTATTCAGTCGCTCCTGGCTTCCCTTATCTTTTTCTTTTTTCAGTGCTTCTCTTTCTATCTCATACTGCATAGCTTTTCTGGTGAGTTCATCCAGTTCCACAGGCATGGAATTCATCTCTGTTTTAATTTTACTGGCTGCCTCATCGATGAGGTCGATTGCTTTATCCGGTAAGTTTCTGTCTGTGATATATCTGTCACTGAGTGTTACAGCCGAGACAATGGCACTGTCACTTATTCGAATACCATGATACACCTCGTATTTTTCCTTCAGTCCTCTGAGTATAGATATACTGTCCTCTATTGTGGGTTCATTGACCAAGATTGTCTGAAATCGTCTTTCAAGTGCACTGTCTTTTTCGATATACTTTCTGTACTCATCTATGGTTGTGGCACCTATTACATTTATCTCTCCCCTGGCCAGCATGGGTTTTAACAGATTCCCTGCATCCATGGCTCCATCTGTTTTTCCGGCTCCTACAATTGTATGGATCTCATCTATAAAAAGGATAATTTTTCCCTCACTTGCTTCTAGTTCTTTTACCACGGCTTTGAGTCTTTCTTCAAATTCACCTCTGAATTTTGCCCCGGCTATCAGTGATCCCATATCCAGAGAGAACACTGTTTTTTCCTTTAAGTTATCAGGGACATCTCCCTTTACAATTCGCTGTGCCAGTCCTTCTACCAGGGCTGTTTTTCCCACACCGGGATCTCCTATGAGCATGGGGTTATTTTTGGTTCTTCTGGATAAAATTTGTATTGATCTCCTTATTTCAACATCTCTGCCTATTATGGGGTCTATCCTGCCTTTTCTGACTTCCTCACACAGGTCACTTCCGTATTTGTTTAGAACATCATAGACACCTTCAGGATTCTGACTGGTTACTCTTTGATTGCCCCTGACCTCTTTTAGGGCTTCTTTAAAATTTTCAATCTCTATTCCCTCTTCTTTTAGTATTTTATTTTTAATCAGTG
>CAZUGM010000243.1:0-3148 GCA_964619915.1 uncultured Fusobacteriaceae bacterium
TATAAGATATACTAAAAAGAAAAAGGGAACTAATCCTAGGATTAGTTCCCTTTTTATATTTATGAAATAACAGGTAGAAAAAATAGGGTCAACCATTTGGTTGACCCTATTTAAATATTTTATTTAGTTAATCTCTTTAGTTCATCACAAACAAATTCTACATGTGGTCCGACGATCACTTGTACCGAAGTCTTTCCTGGTGTTAATACTCCAGAAGTGATTTTTTTAATCTTTTCTTTTTGAACTAAGTCTTGATCCTTAACCTCTAATCTGAGTCTGGTAGCACAGTTGTCTATGTCAACTAAGTTGTTGATACCACCAAGATACTCCAATAATGCTTTAGCAGTAGCTGTGTGAGTTGTAGGAGATGAAGATTCTTCATCTTCATCAATATCTTCTCTGCCTGGAGTTTTTAAGTTGAACTTAGTAATTACAGCAACAAACACTAAGTAGTAGATAGACATAAATATTAAACCTTGAATGAGAAGCATATAAGGTTTATTTGCTAACTTTGTACCAGATGATAGGATGAAGTCGACTAATCCTCCTGAAAATGCAAATCCGGCGATCCAGTGCATACTGGCTGCAATAAATACTGATATTCCAGTAAGAACAGCATGTACCAAGTATAAGCCAGGAGCCAAGAACATAAATGCAAATTCTATAGGTTCAGTAACACCAGTAAAAAAGGTAGTGAATCCAGCAGCCATCATAATAGAAGCAACTTTGTTTTTATTTTCAGGTTTTGCAGTTTTGATAAATGCTGCAGCGGCTCCTACTAATCCAAACATCATGATAGGGAAGAATCCGGCCATATACATACCTGTAACACCTTTGGTTCCTGTTCCGGCCCAGAAGTTTCCAAGGTCATTGATTCCAGCGATATCAAACCAGAAAACTGCATTTAATGCATGGTGTAATCCAACCGGGATTAATAATCTATTTAAAAAACCATAGATTCCGGCACCAACAGGTCCCATTGCAGAAATAGCGGTTCCAAAAGAAACCAATCCACCAAAGACGACAGGCCAGATAAACATCAATATAAATGCAACCGGGATCATAATAGCAGCTGTCAATATAGGAACTAATCTTCTACCAGAGAAGAATGAAAAAGCCTTGTGGAGCTCAACTTTACTAAACTTATTGTAGAGTGAAGATGAGATAACCCCGACTAAGATACCGATAAATGGATTGTTGATCTTTCCAAATGCAACTGAAACATCTTCGGGATTGATATTTTGTATTTGAGCAACAGCTCCTGGAGATAATAGGGTTGTAAGAACTTGAAAACCTACTAAACCAGTTAGTGCGGCAGCACCGTTTTTATCCTTAGACATACCATAGGCAATACCCACAGCGAATAAGATAGGGATATTATCGATAATCGAAGAACCTGCTTTGATTAAGATTGCAGCAGTAGCACTGTTAGCTCCCCACCCAGAAGGGTCTAACCAATAACCAATACCCATTAATATCGCAGCTGCTGGAAGTACAGCTACAGGAACCATAATGGCTTTACCAATTTTTTGTAAAAATTTAAACATAAAACTCCTCCTTGAAATTAAATAATTATAAAACTTTTATACGATTTAAAATTTGTTGCTTAGATTAAGATACTCGACAGTATCTCAATCTCCTACTAAAGATTCTCTTAAATTCACACCTTTTTAAAAGGGTGTAAAATGATGCGATATAATACAGTGTATATCATTAGGCAACACTCTTTGATAACATAATACAGCATGATGATATCAAAAATCAAGCTTTTTGTAAAAAAAATTCATTTTTTTAAAAAAAATGTGTTTTTTATTCAAAAAAATTGACAAGGGCAAAAAATAAAACTATAATTTGATAAATAAAATATAAATTCGGAGGGAAGAATTATGAGAGTTATAATTACTGAAAAAAATATTGGAGACTGGGCAGCATGTTATGTAGCGAATAAAATATTGGAGGCAAAACCTACTGCAGAAAAACCATTTGTATTGGGGTTACCAACAGGATCAACACCTTTAGGGATGTACAAAAGACTTATTCAATTTAACAGAGACGGAATAATCAGCTTTGAAAATATAGTGACATTTAATATGGATGAATATGTAGGTTTAGACAAGGAACATCCACAGAGTTATCATTACTTCATGTATGAAAACTTTTTTAATCATATAGATATAAGGGAAGAAAATATCAATATTTTGGATGGAATGGCTGCAGATTATAAGGCTGAATGTGCAAGATTTGAGGAGAAGATGAAAGCTGTAGGAGGAGTGGATCTGTTTTTAGGTGGAATTGGTCCAGATGGTCATATTGCATTCAATGAACCGGGATCATCACTTACTTCTAGAACGAGGGATAAGGAATTGACAGCAGATACAATAATAGCTAACTCAAGGTTCTTTGATGGAGATGTAAACAAGGTTCCCAAGCTGTCATTGACTGTAGGAGTAGGGACAATACTGGATGCTAAAGAAGTTTTGATCATGGTAAATGGCCATCATAAAGCCAGAGCCCTGCGTCAGGCTGTAGAAGAAGGGATCAATCATATGTGGACAATTTCAGCTCTTCAGATGCATAAAAAAGGTATCATAGTATCGGATGAAGAGGCTACAGTGGAATTAAAGGTAGGAACTTATAGATATTTTAAAGATATCGAAAGTGCAAATTTAGACTCGGAAAAATTAATTTCAGATTTATACAACAGAGAGAAATAAGGTTAGTTTGAAAAGGAGATGAAATGTATGTATGCATTGATAAATGGAAGGATATTTACCGGAGAAAAAACTGTCTTTAATAGGGCAGTTATTATAGACGGGGAAAAAATAAAAGAGGTAGTGAAGTCGGAAGATCTAGATAGTCTATATCCAAATGTAGAAAAGAAAGATGTAGGCGGGAATCTTATAGCACCGGCATTTATAGACCTGCAGCTTAATGGTTGTGGGGGAGTCCTGGTAAACGATAATTTATCGGCTGAAACATTTAAAATAATGAATGAAACCAATATAAAATATGGATGTACACTGTATACCCCTACCCTTATTACCTGTGAAGATGAAAAGATAGAGAGTGCCCTTCAGGTGATGGAGGAGATTGAGGCCCTGGAAAGTTTAGGAGTGTTGGGACTTCATATAGAGGGGCCCTATATATC
>CAZUGM010000244.1:0-3136 GCA_964619915.1 uncultured Fusobacteriaceae bacterium
GCATATATTTTACCCGCACACCCAGATCAAGATAATATTCTGGCAGCGCCTCTGCCATTTATTTGGTCAGTGTAGTCACTAAAACACACTGTTTTTTTTCTACCCTTAGCCTTATCTCCTCCAGGAGGTCATCCACTTGATTTTTAGTTGGCTTTATTATTATCTTAGGTTCTACAATCCCTGTAGGACGAACCAATTGCTCTGCTACTACCTCACTATTTTCCAATTCAAAATCTCCAGGGGTAGCCGAAACAAATACCATCTGCCCTCCCACTTCCCTGAATTCTTCAAATTTCAGAGGTCTGTTGTCTAAGGCAGACGGTAACCTGAATCCGTTTTCTACCAAAGTTGTCTTTCTCGACCTGTCTCCCTTGTACATCCCCCCAATCTGGGCCAGTCCTATATGGGATTCATCTATAAAGATTAAAAAATCATCGGGAAAATATTCCAACAGAGTATGAGGTTTTTCCCCCTCTTTTTTTCCCGACAGATATCTGGAATAATTCTCTATCCCCTTACAGTAACCTATCTCCTTTATCATCTCCAGGTCATACTCTGTCCTCTGTTTTATCCTCTGTGCCTCCAGGAGCTTCCCTGATCTTTTAAATTTTTCCACCTGGATATCCAGATCATTTTTTATCTCCTCCATGATCTGCTCCAATTTTTCTCCCTCTGTCAGATAGTGGGTAGCCGGCATGATCATTATCCTCTGAAGATTTCTTTTGACACTCTGACCTGTAAGGGTGTTTATTTCAGAGATACTTTCCAGTTCATCCCCCCAGTATTCCAGCCTGTAACCGCTCTCCTGATATACGGGGTAGATATCTATGATATCTCCTTTGACCCTGAATTTCCCTCTTTCAAAGGCTACATCATTTCTTTCATATCTTAAATATATCAATTTTTTCATAACTTCATCTCTGCTCATACCGCTCTTAAGGTCGATAGCCAGGGTCATATTTTTATATGTCTCAGGAGACCCCAATCCATAGATGGCCGATACAGAAGCCACTATTATAACATCTTTCCTAGTTAGGAGGGCCGCAGTAGCCGAATGACGCATTTTGTCGATCTCATCGTTAATAGATGAGTCTTTTTCTATAAACGTGTCTGTAGAGGGAATATAAGCCTCTGGCTGGTAGTAATCGTAGTAGGATACAAAATATTCCACTGCATTCTCAGGAAAAAACTTTTTATACTCCGAATACAGTTGTGCTGCCAGGGTTTTATTGGGAGCCATAACAAGAGCAGGCCTGTTGGTTTCCTTAATTATATTAGCTATGGTAAAGGTTTTCCCCGATCCTGTTACCCCTAATAATGTCTGATCCCTGTAATTATTATTCAACCCCTCTACCAGAGTTTTTATAGCACTTGGCTGATCTCCTGTAGGAGTATAATTTGATACTAATTTAAACATCTTAGCCCTCCCTGTTTCATTTATTCTCATCCCTCTTTTTTTTCAGCAACAAAGGGATAAAAAAGCAGTGTGACGCTGCCCCTGCTGGTCTAATTTTCAGATAATGAAAAAAGAGTAGCATATGCTACTCTTTTTTCATCTTTCTTATATCTTAACTGTTTTCCTGTTAAATTTCAAAAAATTCCATTTTGTTTCTGCAGTTATTATAGCTATAAAGATAGCTGATCCTCCAATAATCATATTAACAGTCAATAACTCCCCCAATAAAATTACCGAAAATAAGGTTCCAAAAACTGCTTCTGTTGATATAATTATCGCTGTCTTTGTAGAAGTTGTATGAGCCTGTGCCCAGGTTTGCAGAAAAAATGCTAGCATTGTTGTGACTAACCCCACATAAAATACAGCTGCCCAGGTCTGAGGAGATATCACAGAAGGTAATGTTTCTACATTAAATGCTGTTACAAATGAAAAGATAGATGCAAAGATCATCTGTAGGAAACAAAGGATAAAAGGCCCTGTTTTATCTACATAGTGACCATTAGAAACTATGTGTCCTGCAAATAAAAATGCACAGACCAGAGATAAAAATTCTCCATATCCAAAATTCATATTATTTCCTGTAGATAAAAATGCTGTCCCTAAAAAACAAATAATAACCGCTGCAAAAACATATTTATCGGGCTTTTTCTGAGTCACTGCCCAATATAAAAAAGGCACCACTACCACATTTACCCCTGTCAAAAAAGCATTTTTTGAGGGTGTTGTATACTGCAACCCTACTGTCTGTGCTCCAAAGGCCAGATATAATAAGATTCCTACTAAAAAACCTCCCAGTATATCCTCTTTTTTCATCTTCTTTATCCTGTTAAAAAAGATAATTCCCAAAGACACTCCTGCTATTAAAAATCTAAGTCCCATCATATAAAATGGTAATATTCCTGCATCCAATAGTACCTTAGTGACCACAAACCCTGATCCCCATACAATCGACACCAACAACAATGTTACATCTGCTACTAAACTTTTTTTCATTTTAATCACCTTTCCCTTTTGTATAACCAAAATGCTAAACTAACCTACAGATATAATAAATTTAAACATTCACTATATTCATCTTCTTTCCACCTGTATAGTCTACTTCTTCTTTACAAAAAAAGATAATTCATTTTATTCATCCTATATATGCTATACTATTTATTATATTCATCCTAGGCATGTTTTAATTATCTTCTACTGCTATAATCTTTTCTTTAGAGAGTCATAGCCAGAAATATAATTTTAATTTTTTAATAAGTAGAAGTTTTTCTCTTCTACCACAACTATACTGTTAAGATAAGGTTGAATAAATTACTCAAAAGGGGTTGAAAATAATGTTAAGAACAAAAAGTTTATTTATAGTAACAGTCTCTAGTATCGTGGTCTTTATCTTGATTTTTATCAATCTGAAAAAATCAGTGGAAAAAGATTATAAACAGATAGAGATCGGTATATCCAAATCGGTGTATAAATTGATAAACAATGAATTTCGTAGTTTATATTCAAACTTAGAAAAACTTAATATTGATTGGTCTAAATGGGATGACACCTATGAATTCATAGATACAGAAGATTCAAAAATAAAACAACATTATATAAGGAGTAACTTAGTGGACACTCTTTTAGAGGATTTAGATTTAAATCTTGTTATCTTTTTAGATGCTCATGGGAAAATAGTATACC
>CAZUGM010000245.1:0-3125 GCA_964619915.1 uncultured Fusobacteriaceae bacterium
ATGGGAGAACTACCTTCTAACGATCTGCCTCTATCGTTAAAAAAAGCAGGATTATTCTTGGGAAGATTTAAGACGGGAACTCCTCCAAGAATTGATTTTAGAAGTATGAACTTTGACAGGTTAGAGGAACAGCCTGGAAATTTCGAACAGCTTCTAAAATTTTCCAACAGAACGTTGGATAAAGATGTAGAGGGAAGAAAGCAGATCCCATGTTATGTAACATATACAAATCCAAGTGTACACAATGTAATAACTCAGAATAAATCTAAGTCACCTCTGTTCAACGGAACTATAGAGGGAACAGGACCGAGATATTGTCCGTCTATCGAAGACAAGGTGTTTAGATACCAGGAGAAGGAAAAACATCATCTGTTTTTAGAAAAAGAGGGATACGGAACCAATGAAGTATATATCAGTGGATTTTCAACTTCCCTTCCTGCAGAAGTTCAGGAGAAGATGGTAAAAAATATCTACGGGTTAGAGGATGCCAAGATCATGAGATATGCCTATGCCATAGAATATGATTATGTGTTACCTGAAGAATTACAGTATAGTTTAGAGACTAAAAAAATAGAAAATTTATTTTTAGCGGGACAGATCAACGGAACTTCCGGATATGAAGAAGCTGCCGGTCAGGGACTTTTAGCCGGGATGAATGCAGCCAGAAAATTACAGGGGAAAGAACCTATCATATTGGATAGAGCCGATTCATATTTGGGAACATTGGTAGATGACCTGGTAACTAAGGGAACCAACGAGCCCTATAGAATGTTTACAGCTAGAAGTGAGTACAGACTTCTCCTAAGGGAAGATAATGCCGACCTTAGACTGTCTAAGATAGGTTATGAAGCGGGATTATTGGATGAAGAGACTTATAACCTGGTAGAAAAGAAGAAAAAAGATGTTTTAGAGATCATTGAAAAATTATCTCTAAGTGTAGGATCTAGTAACAAAAGGATTGCAGAGGTATTGATCAAAAAAAATAGCGGAGATCTGAAATCAGGAACTACCCTGTTGGAACTATTAAAAAGACCTAGATTGGACTATAAGGACATTAAATATATCGCTGAGATTATAGATGGGTTTGAGCTGGGAGAATATCCTGAGGATACTGAATACCAGGTAGAGGTTCAGGTAAAGTATGACGGATATATAAAGAAATCATTGAAGATGATAGAAAAACATAAAGCCCTGGAAGAGAGACTAATTCCTAAAGATTTTGACTACGATGTGGTCAGTGGAATAACCGGGGAAGCCAAGGAAAAATTAATAGAGAAAAAACCTTTAAATATAGGACAGGCTTCCAGAATATCTGGTGTATCCCCGGCGGATATATCTGTACTCCTTATGGTTTTAAAAATAAGAGGTGACAAATAGGATGAAAGAATTTTTTTATGAAGGACTTAAGAAAATAGGATTGGAGTTAGACGAAGCTACAGTGGATATGTTGTTAGAGTATGGGAACCTGTTATTAGAAACCAATAAACACACAAATTTGACAGCCATCAGAGATGAAAAGACCATGTATGAAAAACATTTTTTAGATTCCCTATTGCTGCAAAATAAAATACCTTGTGGTGTAAAAAAAGCCATGGATATAGGGACAGGAGCAGGATTTCCCGGAATGGTATTAGCCATTGCCAATCCTCATATAAATTTTACTCTGATGGATTCTGTGAGTAAGAAGACAAATTTTTTAAAGATGGTGGCAGAAAAATTGAATTTGTCCAATGTAGAAGTGGTGAATATGAGAGCGGAAGATTATATAAAATTAGAAGGAAAGAGGGAAACATATGACCTTGGATTGTGCAGGGGAGTATCAAAGTTTAATGTGATACTGGAATATATGGTTCCTTTTCTAAAGGTTGGATCTTTATTTTTAGCCCAAAAGATGGACTACCAGGAGGAGCTGGAATATTCGAAAAATGCCTTTGAAATATTAAACAGTAAAATAGTAAAGGTCTATGAATTAAACTTGCCATTTTGCGGTGATGACAGATATATATTTGAGATAAAAAAGATGGAAGAGACTGACAAGAAATATCCGAGAAGAGCTGGGATACCACTAAAAAGACCACTATAAACATAATTGAAAATTGAAAAGTATAATTTAAAATTAAATAAAGTTTTGGATTTAATTATTCATTATCAATTTTTAATTCCACTGAAGGAGACAAGGGGGAAGCTATGAAAAAACTTATCGAAAAATACCGAAAAAGCTTCATCGCTTCCTCGGTACTGGTTTTAATCTTAATAACTGCTCCATTATACTTTACTGTCAAGGATAATTTTGATGAAATAGTCGACATCTCTTTAAAATATTTTTTAGCGGATATCTCCCACACAACCTCAGACCTGTCCACATTTGGTATGATCGTGGTAGATGATGCAGTCTTAAAAGACGATAAGGGAATAACTGTACTCTATGCTCCTAAACTTACCCTCCGATACTCTATAAAAGATCTATTGAGGGGTAAGATTACAGAGATCAGTGCTGATAATCCCTATCTATATATCGCAGTGGATAAAAATAGAGATATAAATATAGTTGATATTTTTGCCACTGGAAGTCCCGGGAAAGCAGGAGTAGGGGTGCCTATAGATATTATTACGGTAACCAATGGCAGACTCTTGTTCCAGGACAATTATTATGAAAAACCTATAAATAAGTTTGTGGATAGTGTAGACGGATATGTAAGTTTTGATGATACCCATGGGATCGACCTGAGGTTTTATAATACCCAAGGGGATGAGATGGTCGATTATTCCTTCACTAACTATGAAAAAGAGTACTCTATGACCATAAAATTAAAAAATGGAAGTATAGACCAGAACCTTATGCAGTATGCCTATGTAGATGAATATACAAATTATTTAGGAGGAAAAGCAGATCTGGATCTGACTATAGATAGTGACGGTTTATGGGGAGATGCTTACCTGTCTATGGCCAGTTTTCAAACCAGTGCATATGATGGGGTGGCAACAGATATCCATGGGGGAGTAGATTTTTTAGGTGAGAGGATAAAATTAAAGTTAGACGGGAAGATGGGAGAAAAAGATGTTGATTTCTCCTTAGAATATCTTCCGGATAATATAGAGATGAATATAACCGCCAGGGATTTAAA
>CAZUGM010000246.1:0-3080 GCA_964619915.1 uncultured Fusobacteriaceae bacterium
AAAAACGTCATTTGTATACGCCTGCACATTTGAATTAGAAACAGGACCTGTATAACTATATCAATAAATGCATATACCAACCCTCCTAAAAACGGCCCTGCTATCCTGCTCCCCGAACTGATTATAGATGATAAAGAATTAGCCTTTACCAGCCAATCCTTTTCAAACATCTGAGCTTTCCCGCTTTCAAACCCTATGGATACAAGAAGGGAAAATATACTGGTAAGTACAGTACCTGTGTAGATTAAAGTGATATTGTCTATATAGTTCCACATGTAGAAGATTCCAAACATCAAAAGAGCATTTAAGAAGTCTCCTAAGATAATAAGTTTTTTCTTGGAATATTTATCTACAAATATCCCAAAAATAGGTGACAAAACAACAACCGGTATTGTATATAATATTATATTAAAAGCATAGGATGTCCCCTGATGGGTTACATCCAATAAATACATCCCTGTGGCAAATGAAAATAATACCGATCCCAGTAGAGATATAAATATCCCCGGAAAATATATCAGTTTATTTTTTAAATAGTTATTCATTTTTTTCCTCCCTAATATTTTATTTTCTTAACCTTATTATAGAATATAGAGATAAGGCCACAGCAATAGCCAAAATAAAAAAAAATTATGTAAAAATAGTAAAAGGTAGGGTTAACCCCGCCTTTCACCAAAGTATAGATACGTCGAAATTATTTCTCCGGGAACGGTAAAATCCTCATATTTTCCCAACTCTCCATGGATAAAAAGAGAAGGAAGTTGTTTTTGAGATAAAACCTTATAATTCATCTCAAATAATTTACTTTCAATATTCTTTAAGATTAAATGTTTTCTAAAATCTGGTTTGATAAGTGAATTCTTTTTAAATTTTTCAAAGATAATATAGCCGCTTAAAAGAGCTGAGTTATTTTTTAAATATTTGTCTACTTTTTCCATGAGAAAATCTTTATTTTTAAAGGAAAAATTACTGCTGGTTAGATAATCTATAAGAATATCCACACTATTTGTCTTTACCGGCATCTCTTTAAAATCTGAACAAATAAAAATTATGTTTTTCTGAATCCCTTTCCTTTCAAGTCTTTTTTTTAGAAAAATTTGCGAATCTAAATTTAAATCAATGGAAATATAGGTAGTATCTTTACTGAGATCATCATAAATATTATTCAGAAAAAAACCTATACCGCTTCCTATCTCCAATAAAATCTTATTTTTTAAAAAATTATTGGGAATTATATTGGAAAACCATGCTGAATTTTTGTAAATATTCTCTAATAATTCATCTCTGGTATTATCAATATAATTTAATAAAAAGTCTTCAGGGTAGTCATACCGGCTCTCAAAAGGAGTATCAGAAATAATAAGAATCCCACTTTTAATTAAATACTCCTTTTGACAACGACATCTAAGAATCCCTTCTAAAATTTGGTTGTCCTCTATGCTCCCCTTATAGATTTCGAGACTGGACTGACAGAAAGGACATCGTAACAGGTGAAGGCTATTTAAAGGGATTCCTATCTTTATTTTTGAATTATCCTCCTGTAACAGTAAGCCTTCGATTTCCTTTTCAAGTTCTTTGTCAATTTTTTTCAAAGATTCGATCTCTTCTTTTACTTCCTTGCTTTTTTCCAGATAGTATTTTTTATATAAATAAGAACTAGTTTTTGAATCGAGGGTTCCTAATCTTTTGGTCAAAATAATACTTTTAATCTCACTTAAAGTAAACTTTAAAGATTTTAAATGCAGAAGCTGATCCAAAGTTTTCTGGTCATTTTCTGTAAAATTATATTGATTATTTATTTTTTTAGGACTAAGAATTCCAAGGTCTATGTAGTGCCTGATCGTGTCCTTGGTAAGGTTATTATTTTCTGTAAAATTTCCTATTTTCATATGGTTCTCCTTATATATTGGACCTTAATAATTATTATCTATCCCATATTTTTTACCGCTTTTATAGATCTTCCCATATATTATTAATCCAAGTATAAGATAGATCACACTTACAAAGATCAACCTGACAATTAAATCTACAGGGGTTCTCCCATAATCAATTATACTTTTAGTCGCTTTTATAGCCAATGCCAAGGGCTGAAAGTTATTAATCCATTGAATAACCTTAGGAAGATTTGAATCAGCAACAACTCCTCCGCTGGTAAAAAGAAGGATATAAGAAATAATAGACACAAAGTTTCCTATCTTTGCCGTTTTTATTGTCATACTTGTAATTATATAACCCAGACCTTGAAGGGCTATAAAGAGTGAAAAGCCGATCAATAAAATTTTGGGATCAAAGTAAAGCTTGAGCTGAGTAGTCAAAATTCCTATCAAAATAACAAAACATATTTGAAATAGTGCAAAGCCCAGCCAGAAAATATTCCGATAGGTCACTATTTTCAAAAAAGATACCGGCTTTAAAAGTAACTGTTGAAGGGTTCCTGTTTGTTTTTCCTGGGATGTAGATATAGATCCATTGGATATGATTCCGCTGGCTAAATACCAATAAATAAAAGTCAGATAATAACTTTTTGAACGATCTCCTAATCCTTGCATAAGTCCAAAAAATATAATTCCTGTCATCAGCATTTCACTGATATATCCGGCACTGTATGCCTTTATTTCTAAAGTACACCTTTTGCACTCGGTTAAAAATATTCTCATTTGTTTTCTCCTCTACTCAAGTTTATAATTGCATTTTCAAGTTCATTTTGTGTTAAAGAAAAATCCAGTATTTCATACCTATGCTTTATAAGGTCAGCTAAAATTTCATTGGAGTCACTCTTTTCGTCTATATAGATCTTAGTAACCTGATTTAAATAACTTTGCTTTAGAGATCTAAACTCCTTTTCCGTTTTTAATAAACCTTTTACACTGATTACTTTTTTAGATTTTGCAAACTTTTTTTTAAATTCATCGATATGAGCACAAAACTCTATCTCTCCATTATTTAAATAAGCTATTCTGTCTGAAACCTCATCTACAGTGTATACTTCATGGGAAGTTAAAATTATTGAGATATTATGATTTTTAGACAGCCCTTTCAGTTTTTTTATCAATTCCTTAGTGGAGATCAGATCAAGCCCC
>CAZUGM010000247.1:0-3044 GCA_964619915.1 uncultured Fusobacteriaceae bacterium
AACTTTAATCTGAAAGATATGGAATATAATAAAGACTTGAATAAGCTGGTGGAACTGTGTAAGGAATTAAATTTTAAGAGTTACATCAAAAGATTTACTTTGGAATTGGAAAATGTAGAAAAGGATAAATCAACTTTGGAGATTCAAAATGTGGAAAATTTAGAAGAGGTTGTAGAAGAAAGTAACTCCCAGAGAGAGGATGAACTAAAAAAAGCTTTGGAAGAGATCTTAAAAGTTATAGATACAGCATCTATAACAATAAAAGAATTTAAACTGATAGAAAAAAAAATAGAAGAAAACTTCTCTGAAAAAAAGCAGAAAGCGGAAGTTTTAAAGGAAAAAGAGTTTGAAAGAAGTAATATTGTTGACTTAGACGGGATAAAGAAATTAAAAAAAGAGATAAAAAAATCTGACCAGGTGGCAATCTTTGCAAATGAAAGCGGGGTAGTGTTTGTTACAGATAAGGGGAGCAGATATGTTTCTTTAAATCCAAGTGCCCTTATAACAGCTGAGATAACTTTGGATGCCTTAAGACCGTTATTTCAACTGGACACACCGTATATAGTCTATGGATATAAAAAATTATTAAAATCAGGGATAGATCCTAAAAATATAAAGTGTGATATATTTATAGGGAACTATCTTTTGACCAACCATACAAAGGAAGAGTTTGAAAACCTGGTCTTAGACAGAGACGGTGAGGTTTTAAAAACACAAAGTGAAATCTTAAAGGAAAAATCTATTGAAAAGATGAGTTTAGAGGATAACCATGATTTCTTAGAGGTCAGAGCCAAATTTTTATACAGATCAGGGACTAAATTTTTAGAGGAGCTGGAAGAGGAAAATTTAGCAAAAATATATGATATCGAAATGAAACTGGTTAAAGTTTTATACAAGATGGAGGAAGAAGGGATCCTCATTGATTTGGAATACTTCAAGAAATACCAACATGAGTTAGCTGCAAAATTAGATGAGATAATTCCTCAAATCAAAGCTGAAGTAAAAAAAGGTGTGGAACACAATATCAATATGATGGAATTGACTGAAAGTCAGATCAGAGAGAACCTTTTACAATTATGAAAACTTAACTATAAGAAAAAATCAGAATATACTGCTTATGAAGAAAAAGTAGAAAAAGCAGATCTAGAGGAACTATTGAATAACCAGCTGGTATTTAATATAGCTTCACCTAAACAATTAGGAATAGTATTATTTCAGCTGATGAAATTATCCAAGGTGAAAAAAGAATCTGTAGGAGTAGAGGTATTAGAAGTACTCCGGGACCGGGATGGTGAAGTTATTGCCAGAGATATACTGGAATATAGAAAACTAGCTAAATTACAGAGTACCTATGTAGAGGCACTTCCTAAATTGGTCGATGAAAACAGCAGGATACACACAACATTTAATCAGACAGGAACAGCCACAGGAAGACTTTCGTCATCCAATCCAAACCTTCAAAATATCCCGGTAAAAACACCAGAGGGTATAAAGATAAGACAGGGATTTGTGGCAAAAGATGGATATAAACTCCTGGCTATTGATTATTCTCAAATAGAGCTGAGAGTTTTAGCTGAAATAAGTAAAGACGAAACTCTGATCCTTGCCTATGAGCAGGATAAGGATCTTCATGATCTTACAGCCAGAAAATTATTTTCTCTCACAGAGGAGGAAGAAGTAAGCCGTGAAAAAAGATCTTTGGCAAAAATCGTTAATTTTAGTATAATCTATGGGAAAACAGCCTTTGGCTTATCCAGTGAACTAAAAATAAGCCTCAGTGAGGCCAAAGAATATATCTCCAGATACTTCACCCAGTATCCAGGGGTAAAGGCTCTGGAAACAAAGATAATAGAGGATGCCAAGTGTGATGGATTTGTAAGAACTCTCTATGACAGAAAAAGAACCATAGACGGGATAAATTCTTCAAATAAAAATATTGTAAAACAGGCCGAACGAATGGCGGTAAATTCTGTGATTCAGGGGACGGCAGCAGATATTTTGAAGGTAGTAATGGTGGAATTAAATAAAAAGTTAGAGGGCAGGGAAGATATAAAGATGAATCTGCAGGTTCATGATGAACTGATCTTTGAAGTAAAGGAAGAGAAGATAGAAGAATATGCAAAACTTATAAAAGATATAATGGAAACAACTGTAAAATTAGATCATGTTAAATTAAAAGCTAATGTAGCTATGGGTTATAATTGGAGTGAAGCTAAATAGATAGGAGTGGAGATGTCATATACATTTAGGATAAAAGATGAAATTTTTAGTAAAGAGATCGATAGTTACGATGAAAATTTAGCTGAGATCTATGGAATACTCTATTCAAAGAATGCATTCTATGAAAAAAAAATTGAGATAACTTTGGAAAACTACCCTCTTTCCCAGAGGGTAGTGGAACTCTTTAAAAAGTTAACAAATTTAAAAACATTTATAAAATATTCTATCAGTAAAAAACTGGGAGAACATAAGGTGTATGTAGTTACCATTCCCTATCAGATGGGATATAATAAGTTTTTAGATTCTTTCAGGCTGATAGAGGAGCAGTTAGATCAGAGGGAGGATCTGTATAACGGCTTTCTCAGAGGATTATTTTTAGCCTGTGGTTATATAAAAGACCCGGAAAAAGAATATGCCATTGATTTCTTTATAGATTCTGAAGAAGTAGCTGATAAACTCTATTCCCTTTTAAAATCAAGGGATAAAAGGTGTTTTAAGACAACTAAAAGGAATAAATTTCTGATATACCTGAGAAATTCAGAGGATATTATGGATGTTTTAGTGGCAGTGGGGATCCTCAAAGAATTTTTTAAATATGAAGAAACAATAATGATGAAAGAGATAAAAAATAAGACCATCCGAGAGATAAACTGGGAAGTGGCCAATGAGACAAAGACATTAAATACTGGGAGAAAACACGTACTTATGATAGAGTATATAGACAAGGAGATTGGAATCTCTTCTCTGACCCCGGTATTGCAGGAAATAGAAAAACTCAGGAATTATCGCTGTAATTTCACTTGTCATTGTGATGGCCTTACTCA
>CAZUGM010000248.1:0-3037 GCA_964619915.1 uncultured Fusobacteriaceae bacterium
AATAATTAAAATTTACGGGGTGTATAGGATGAAAAAAGAAAAGATTAATATCACCGGGAACATTATTATAGAAGAGTATAATTCCAAGTGGAAAGATGATTTTAAATTAATTCGTGATGTTATTTTTGAGAAGACCAAAGACCACATTCTTTCCATTGAACATGTGGGCAGTACTTCAGTGGAAGGGTTGTGTGCAAAACCCATCATTGATATTGATATCATCGTAAAAGATCAAAAAAATAAAAATATTGTTATTAAATTATTGGAAGAACTAGGTTACAGACATATGGGATATTTAGGTATTGCTGACAGGGAAGCTTTCTTCAGATATGCTGAGGATGTCCCGTTCAATGAGAAAGACATTAAAGTTTTTCCGGTTCACAATCTATACCTCTGTATAGAGGGGATCCCCAGTTTAGAAAATCATTTAAACTTTAGAGATTATTTAAAAACTGATAAAAAAGCAGTAGAAGAATATTCAAGATTAAAAAAGCAGCTGGCTAAAATTCATTTAGATGATATTGACGGATACTGTGAAGCAAAAAGTGATTTTATATCTGACTGTTTATCCAAGACATCATTTGATAGCTCTCATCTATTGAGCATTAAAGAACAAAACCAAAAAAAATAAATGCAATTTTTAGAATAGAGCCAAATAAAAAAAAGGGTTTAGCACAATATTTTGCTAAACCCTTTTACTATAACCTACTTAGTTTCTTCTTTTGCTTCTACTTTTTTAACCGGCTTAGGTAATAACTCTTTTCTACTTAAGCTGATCTTTCCTTTTTCAGTTGAGATAACTTTAACTTCAAATTCATCTCCAACCTGTAATACATCCTCTACGTTGGCAATTCTCTCATGAGAGATTTGAGAAACATGTAATAATCCGTCTTTTCCTGGAGCTACCTGCATAAATGCTCCGAATGAAGCTACCTTTACAACTTTAGCTGTGTAGATCTCTCCAACTTCAACGTCTTTTACATACCCGTTTACCAATGAAACAGTTTTATCTAGTGCAGCTTTATCTACAGCAAAGATTAATACCTTTCCATCATCGTCGATATCAACTTTTGCTCCAGTCTCTTCTACGATACCTTTGATATTCTTTCCTGCAGGTCCGATCAATGCAGATATCTTATCTGTATCGATTTGCATTTGGTATACTCTAGGAGCTGTAGGTGCTAACTCTTCCTTAGGAGCAGGGATAGCTGCGTTCATAACACCTAATATTTGTGTTCTTGCTACTAATGCCTGTTCTAAAGCTATTCTCATAATATCTTCATCTATTCCTGTGATCTTGATATCCATTTGAAGTGCTGTGATTCCCTTAGAAGTTCCGGCTACTTTAAAGTCCATATCTCCTAAATGATCTTCTAATCCCATGATGTCAGTTAAAACAACATAGTCGTCTCCCTCTTTAACAAGTCCCATAGCTATTCCTGCTACATGTTCCTTGATAGGTACTCCGGCAGCCATAAGTGATAATGATCCACCACAGATACTTGCCTGAGAAGATGAACCATTTGATTCAGTGATCTCAGATACTACTCTTACTGTGTATGGGAATACTTCTTCAGTTGGTAATACGTAAGATAGTGCTCTTTCAGCTAATGCCCCGTGTCCTAATTCTCTTCTTCCTGGTCCTCTCATGAATCCAGGTTCTCCTACTGAGTATGAAGGGAAGTTATAGTGAAGGTAGAATTTCTTGTAGAAACTCTCATCTAATCCGTCGATTAACTGCTCGTCCTGCTTTGTTCCCAATGTAGCGAATACCATTGCCTGAGTTTCCCCTCTTGTAAACATTGCTGATCCATGAGGTTGAGGTAAGATATCTATCTCTGCGAAAAGATCTCTTAATTCGTCAGTTTTTCTTCCGTCTACTCTATGCTTATTGTAAACAATAGCTTCTCTTACTAATTGCTTCATAAGGTCGTGGTAGTATTTAGCGAAGTCGAATGCTAATCCTCCGTCTAATTCTTCCTCACCAGTTTTTTCTATATAGGCAGCTGTGAATTCTTCTAATAACTCAGCCTCTAATCCGTCCACTGCATCTTCTCTGGCATGTTTACCTATTGTTAAAACAGCTTTTTTTAATCTTTCAGTTGCCTTTTCATCGATGAATGACTTAACAGTTTCGTCGATTGCAGGTGCTGTAAATTCTATATTTTCTTTTCCAACTAATGCAGCAAATTCCTCTTGGAATGCACATATTTTTTTGATGTTGTCATGAGCAAATAAGATTGCATCTAACATAACTTTTTCAGATAATTCAGCTGCTCCAGATTCTACCATGTTTACAGCTTCCTTTGTTCCTGCTACTGATAATTCTAAATCACTTTCAGCTAACTGAGCCGGGCTTGGATTTAAAACGAATTCTTCGTCGATCATTCCTACTGTAACTGCTGCTACAGGTCCTAAGAAAGGAATATCAGAAACCATTAATGCTGCTGATGATCCGATGATCCCAAGGTAATCAGTAGTACAAGTCTCGTCATATGACATAACTGTATTTACGATGTGAACATCATAGTTGAACCCTTCTGGGAACATTGGTCTGATTGGTCTGTCTATTAATCTGGCTGTTAATGTAGCATTTGTAGAAGGTCTAGCTTCTCTCTTCATAAATCCACCTGGCATCTTTCCAGCTGCATAATATTTTTCTACGAAATCTACTGTTAATGGGAAAAAGTCAGCTCCCTTTCTAGGTGCTTTACTTCTAGTTGCTGTTACTAATAATGCAGTCCCTCCGCATTCTACCAATACAGCTCCTCCAGCTTGTCTGGCTAATTTTCCAGTGGACATCTTTATTATCTTCCCACCGATTTCTAACTCCATGTTTTTTTCATTAAACATATATTCCTCCTATTATATTGGATGAGCCCAGGGCCATCCTTATACTTTATTTTCTGAATCTAACTGTCCGATATCTATCAGACAAGTATAAAAATTCATTTATTTCAATAGGAGACATAAAATAATAAGGGATAAAAATATAAGTATTTTAATTGCCTTGGCACCTTTGACTTATAATGTTATT
>CAZUGM010000249.1:0-1667 GCA_964619915.1 uncultured Fusobacteriaceae bacterium
TGATGGGGGAAAAGGGATCTTTAAATGGAAGGGAACTCCTGAAGGAGCCGAAAAAGGAGTTTTTGCAGATCTCCCTGAGGGGAACTATGCCATAGTAGTTTTTCAGGATACAGATAGAAATGAAAGACTTACAACATGGTTCTTTGGAAAACCAAGGGAGCCCTATGGAATTTTAGGAGCACTCAGCAAACCCAAAAAGAAACCAGATTTTTTTAAATCTTCTAAAAAAATTTCACAGGACCTTGTTCTGCAGATAAAACTGTGGGAACCTTAATTTTTTCCTTACTAAATGAACTTATTTTAGATTAATCAATAAAAAATCTGGATATTGAATTTAATAAGGAAATATATAATTTATGAGTAGTAATATTTTTATTGATGGAGGTTGAGATTATGGAAGCTTATTTAGCAGTTGCTTTAAAAGAGATAAAAAACCTAAAACCAGGAGAAAAATTTACATTAGAGGATTTATTTAAAAATTATGAGTGGGAAAGCTTAGATATCATGAAACACACAATTTTAGAGAGGATGTTTCTCCATGCAGTGGAAAGCGGTGAAGCTAAAGGGGTAATAGTTCTACAGAAAAATGATCAAGAGCAGCAGGTTTACCAGAAAGAATAAAATTAAAGTTTTTCCTTTTAGTTGTTTCTGCTTTTTCTTGACTATTTTTATCTTCTATGTTATTATCATTTATCAATATCGAGTTTTGATAACAATGAGGTGGCTATATGAAAAAGAAAATTCCCAGGAAACTTTTTCTTGGATTTATGCAGATACATATATTAATTCAAGCCAAAAAAGAACCTTTCTTTGGGCTTTGGATGATTGAAGAATTAAAAAACTATGGATACCAAATTAGTCCCGGCACTATCTACCCACTTTTAACTAAAATGGAAAGTGAAAATTTGCTGGAAAAAGAAGTAAGATTAATAAATGGTAAAAATAGAAATTATTATTTTATTACTGATGAAGGAATAGATGTTTTAACTATTGCAAAAGAAAAAGCAATGGTTCTTTTTAACGAATTAGAAGAGGTATAAAAATGAAGTTACAGACGATAATGCAGCCCAGGCTGCTTAAATAAATAAAAAAAATAATATTTCTTAAAATGACAGAAGAGCTCTCTTTTAACAAAGGGGGCTCTTTTGGTCTTTTTTTGGAAAAAAAGGAGTTGAAGTATGGTATCAAAAGTTAAGCAAAGAACAATTTTTATTTTTTTAGGGGTAATTATCTATATGTGTTTGGGGTCGGTATATTCCTGGAGTATTTTTAGAAAACCTCTGGAACAAATTTTAAGTATAAGTTCTACAGAGAGTTCCCTGCCATATATGACATTTTTAATTTTTTACGCATTATCAATGCCCCTTGCAGGAAATTTCATTGAAAAATACGGCCCAAGAAATATAACTTTATTTGGTGGAGCAATTGTCTCACTGGGATGGTTTTTATCCAGTTTAGCAAACAGCATTGAAATGCTTACAATAACTTATGGAGTTATTGGCGGTATAGGTGTAGGTATTGTTTATGGTGCCCCCATGGCTGTTTCTGCAAAATGGTTTCCGAACAAAAAAGGGATGGCTGTAGGTCTGACACTTTCCGGGTTTGGATTGTCACCCTTTGTAACAGCACCTATATCCAGACTTCTAATTGAACAGTTTGGAGTGTTT
>CAZUGM010000249.1:1677-3036 GCA_964619915.1 uncultured Fusobacteriaceae bacterium
ATTTTAAACCATTAGGAAAGTCTTTATTATCAAGATATTTCAACCCTGTAATAAAAGATGCAAGGTGCAATGGTTTGTCGGTCAATGCTGGCAAACGGATATCATTGAGTTTTTCCAATATCGTAAAAGTGTTTTCATCTTTCAGAATATTAAGTCTGGCTTTTTTCATAATAATATTAATTTTTGCACTTCCTTTAAGGTTTCCGAATAAAGAGGAAGTAGAGGAAGAAAATATTTCTAAAAATAAAGACACTTCTTCGGATCTGCCTTTAAGGAAAGTTCTGACCAATAAAAAGTTTTATATTTTATGGACATGTTTTGCTATAGGTACATTTACCGGCCTTATGGCAATTGGAATTTCCAGTCCTGTTGCACAGGAAATCATTGGACTTAATCCAAAAATGAGTGCTTTTTCCGTTGCACTGTTTGCCGTATTTAATGGGTTGGGGCGGCCTGTATTCGGTGTGATTACCGATAAAATTAAATTTGAAAAAACTGCGATAATTTCTTTTTGTCTCATTATTCTGGCTTCCACAATAATGTTAAATTCAGGTGAAGGTAACGTTATATTTTATATCGTATCATTTTCAACGTTTTGGTTTATATTAGGTGGTTGGCTTGCAATTGCTCCCACTGCCGTCTCCAATATTTTTGGAGCAAAAAATTATGCAAGAAATTATGGTTTCTTGTTTACAGCATATGGAGTAGGAGCAGTGGTTTCAAGTGTCACATCAGGGATTATCAAAGATTCTTTTGGGAGCTATATATATGTTTTTTATCCTACAATAGTAAGTGCAATTCTAGGGATTTTGATAGCAATTTTAGTGCTCAAAGAAAAGAAAAAACTCAACACTCTGTGTCTTAAGTAATATTTATTAAAAAAAAATTTGAATAGTAAAAGGAAATATTAAAAAAATTTTGAATGGTAAAAGTAAATATTAAAAAATGACCTATAGTATAAGGGGGAATTATTATGCCTGAAGATCAACTGAAAGATAAAATTATTGAACTCCTCCCAAAGACATCTTTATTCGGAGGAGTGGAGAGAGACGATATTGATTTATTCATAGAGAGCCTTTCAGAAAAAAGCTACAGTGCCGGTGAAAATATCTTTGAGGAAGGGGGCCCTCCGGGAGACTCCTACCTTCTCTTAGAGGGTGAGGTAAAGCTCACCGTTGCAGGGAGAAGATTATCCAAATTCGGACCGGGATCAATCTTTGGGATGGCTTCTCCTATAGGTATCCAGAAACAAATTGTTACAGCAACTGCCGATACAGATATTGTTCTGGCAGTTATCCCCAAGATGACCCTCTATCTTTTGGAAAAAGATAATCCCAAACTCTTTGGGAAGATCATACT
>CAZUGM010000250.1:0-2988 GCA_964619915.1 uncultured Fusobacteriaceae bacterium
AAGAGGTTTCTAGACTACACTACGGAATATAAAAGTTATAATAATTCAGACAAGAAAAAGAAATGCAATTTATTTGCTGAGCTGAAAGAACAGTCTAAAATTGATGACTCTATATTAGATGAGCTGAAGAAGTATAGTCCAATGATGCACTTTCTTCTAGTTTATAAACATGACCGATCACCCGAATTTAACGAACAACTTCTTAAAGATGTATGGGGATATGAATATTTTGGAGATATAAGAACCGTAGATGTTACTGTAAGAAGACTTAGAGAAAAAATACAAGATGATTCCAGTAACCCTAAATTTATAATGACTAAGAGAGGCGTGGGGCCCTTTTTCCCAGGCAAAAATTAATGCTGATATGATAACACCAATAATTACCGCAAGTGCTAAATCATGCAGAACAGTAATAATTGCAACGATCAATATTATAACTATATCTTTTGTAGGGACTCTTTTTCTCAGCTTTAAACTATCCCAGGCAAAGGTTTCTATAACTACCATAAACATTACTCCTACAAGAGCTGCCAATGGAATGATTTCGATTATTTTAGATCCGAATAAGACAAATGATAAAAGTGACAACGCTGTGGCAATCCCTGAAAGTCTTCCTCTACCATTACTGGTAATATTAACAATTGACTGACCGATCATAGCACAACCACCTGTACCACCCATAAATCCATTGAGGAGGTTTCCTATTCCTTGTCCGATACACTCACGGTTTCCCTGTCCTCTGGTATCTGTAAGATCATCCACCAATGAAAGTGTCAACAGTGATTCAATAAGTCCAACCAATGCAGCAGTTACTGCAAACGGAACTATGATCTCCAAAGTTTCAAAGTTGATTGGCAGGTTAGGAATATGAAATTGCGGCAATCCGCCAGATATTCCGCCCTTTGCAAATTCTTTAACATTAGGCATGTGAATACCTATTTTATTTAACCACATAGTTAAACCAGTAGTTACTACTATTCCAACAAGAGATGCCGGTATAGCCTTTGTAAATTTTGGTAAAAAGTGAACTATTGCCATAGTCAGCAGCACTAAAGCTACCATTACATACAGCTGCATTCCCTGCATCAATTTTCCATCAACTTTAAATTGATTTAATTGAGCTAAAAAGATAACGATGGCTAAACCATTTACAAATCCTAAAATTACCGGATGGGGAATCATACGTGCAAATTTCCCTAATTTAAATACACCTGTCAGTATCTGTATTAAACCCATCAATACCACTGTGGCAAACAAGTATTCTACCCCATGTCTGGCAACTAAAGCTACGAAAACTACCGCTACACTTCCTGCTGCCCCAGAGATCATTCCAGGTCGTCCACCAAATATTGAAGCACAAAGGCCGATTATAACCGATGCATGAAGACCTATTAACGGGTCGATTCCAGCAACAAAGGCAAAAGCTATAACTTCTGGTACTAAAGCTAAAGCTACTGTAATACCTGCAAGAACTTCATTCTTGAGGTTTATATTACGAATTATTGATATCATTTTTCCTCCCTATTTTTAAAAAACATATAATTTTATATACAAACAATATTGTATCATCTTCTTTAAACTTTTTCAACTTTTCTTAGAAAAATCTTAGGGATTAAACTTTATAAAATAAAATAGGGCAGAAACTCTACCCTATCTCTCTTATCTATTATAGTTGTTTACAATTATTTCCTTGACTACATTGTGAATATTCTTTAAACCCTCTTTATCGTAATCTTTGGTATCCACTATTTTTCCAATAATTAATTTTACACTTTTATTTTTAAACATCTTAACACTCTTTTTATTTTGAATGTCATAGGTACCCTTTAATGTGATCGGTATGATCTTTGCCTTAGAGTCAATGGCCACTTTAAATCCACCATTTTTAAATTCTCCTATCTCTCCAGTATCAGATCTCGTTCCTTCTGGAAAGACCAGCATAGGGTAACCACCTTTAATAAATTTCACAGATTTTCTTATAGCTTTTATTCCCTCTCGGGGATTTTTCCTATCGATAAATATAGAGTTGGTAATAGGTATCCAGGTTTTAAAAAACATCCAGCTTTCCATCTCTTTTTTTGCCATAAATCCAGGTACAAAAGGAAAGTATCCTTGAATAGCAGGAATATCTATATTACTCTGGTGGTTGGAGATTAAAACCATAGGTTCATCCATAGAAAGACTTTTAAATTCATCCTCATCCTCATAGATCACCTCTACTTTAGAATTAGTCCTCTCAATAATTCCCCTTCCAAATCCTCTAAATAGATCTCTAGCATAAAAAACACGATCTTTTTCAACATCCATTTTTTTCACCTTAGACAATTTAAATATGTTTAATTTTAAAAAGTATAAAAATCCAAATAATGTTACTCTTAATAATGTCATTGCTTTCCTCCTAGCTTTTAAATTACACCTGTCATCTTAACATCTTAAGTCAGTAAAGTCAACGGATATAAGTTTTTTTTACATTATAGGTGAAAGAAGTTTTGAGACCGATTCTTTAAACCGGATTACAAAATTTCTATTCTTATATTTTTTAGAAGTAATCAGGGTGGATTTCTCAATATCTTCCAAAAAAGCCTCCTTTAATTCCAGCGCTATCTCAGGATCGTAGACAAAAACATTTATCTCAAAATTCAGTAAAAAACTCCTGATATCCATGTTGGTAGATCCAATAGTACTAATTTCATCATCGACTATTACAACTTTAGAATGTAAAAATCCATTGTCATAGGTATAACATCGAGCCCCTAGCTTAACTAGCTCTCCAATATAGGAAAGGGTTGCCCAATAGATAAAAAGATGATCTGGTTTAGAAGGGATCATAATATTTACTTCTATTCCACCCATAACAGCAATTTTTAAGGCATTTAAGATGGCTTCATCAGGGATAAAATATGGTGTCTGTATATAGATATTTTTTTTAGCCCCTGTAATCATCTTAAATATACCATTTTTTATAAATGGTTCCTCATAGTCTGGACC
>CAZUGM010000251.1:0-2939 GCA_964619915.1 uncultured Fusobacteriaceae bacterium
TGGTTATATATTTTTTTTCGGTATCTACCTTATATTCAAAATCTCCATCTTCACTCTCTACAATGAATTCACCGGACCAATTTATCTTTTCTTTTTTCTCATCCAGACGAGTCCATTCATTAAATGATCCCTCTACTAATCTGGCAAACTCTATCTCATTAAATTTTTCTAAATCACCTTTTTTTATATCTATATCTATTTTTTTTAATTTTATTTCCATTCTTGCCTCCTAAATTTAAATCTTTTTACTCAAAAAATATTGCTAAATGCTCCTCTGAAGCAGGCTTCTTTAGATACGATCCTATGATAAACACCACTCCTCCTACTACTATGGTAGGTACTATTTGGTGCATTCCCAAAAACTTTATTTTTAAAAGAGTCATACTGATGTATACCAACAGACTTATTCCCATACTGAGAAGTGCTCCAGTAGAGTTGGCTCTTTTCCAGTACAGCCCCAATAATATAGGCCACATAAAGACCGCTTCCAGTCCTCCTAAGGCAAATAAATTCAGCCAAACTATAAATTCGGGAGGATGAAAAGCCAGTGCAAATACCATTATACCCATAGTTAAAGTTGTCCACAGGGATATCCTGCTCAATTTTTTTTCATCTATATCCACAGCTATATAATTTATATAGATGTCCTTTACTATGGTTGAACTGGTCTGGATCAAAAGAGAATCCACAGTGGACATAATTGCAGCTAAGGGACCTCCTATGAAAACTCCTAACAATACCGGAGATAAATTTCTGATAGCTAATATAGGAATTACCTTGTCTCCCAACTGTTCATTGGGTATTATAGCTATCCCCATCACCCCGATGAGATGCATCATTATCATTAAGAATCCCACTACAAAGGTACCTATAACCATGGCTCTATGGAGTGATCTGCTGTCTTTAAATCCCATACACCTTATGGTAGTCTGAGGTAACCCCAGGAGACCTACTCCTACTAATACCCAAAATGACATGATAAATGGCTTCGTTATAGCCCCACCACTACTTGGAGTCAGTAGATTAGGATCTACCTCATAGATGGTTTTCATTATATTTCTCATTCCGCCGCCGGCTTCTTTTAATACCCAAAATAGGATTATACTGGTTATCAGCATAATCACACCTTGAATAGCATCGGTTATAGCTACAGTTTTAAATCCGCCAAATACAGTATAAAATATTATGGCAAATCCAAAAATAACTAAACCTACAGTGTAGTCCAGCCCTGTCAGGACCTCAAATAACCTGGCTCCTCCAATAACCTGTACGACCATATAGGCCATGAAAAATAATAGGATAGCTGTCGAAGACATTATTACTACCCACTTATTTTGGTATCTGGCTCTCAGAAAATCATTTATTGTTATACCATCGATTTTTCTGGAAATGATGGCTAATTTTTTCCCCAATATTCCCAAAGTTAAAAAAGCTGTGGGTATTTGGATAGAGGCTAACAGCACCCATCCTAAACCTAGTTTATACGCTACTCCCGGCCCTCCTAAAAACGAACTGGCCCCGGTATAGGTAGCAATAACAGTCATGGCCAAGACAAATCCCCCCATGCTTCTGTTTCCGATAAAATATTCATTGGTAAAATTTTTACTTTTTTTTCTCCTTGGGCTGTTATAATACGCAATATATAAAGTTACCCCTAAATATACCAATAGAGGTAATATTAATTTTATTTTTTCCATTTTTCTCTCCCTGCATTTTTTTCATATGTTTTCAAGTCTACTTCCTTAAAGAATAACTTGATAGAAGCCCATAATAAAGTAGTTATCACCAAAAATCCTAAGATACAAGAATAAAAAAACCATTCCGGCAGACCTAAGATATATTTATAATCTTTTGGATCGACATCTCCCAACCCGTATGCAAAACTATACCACCATACAAAGTATATAAGGTATAGAACCACTGTTATTACCGCTTCCTTCTTTAATTGTTTATTAATTTTCTTCATCCTCTTTACCCTTTCCTAATTTTTTTAATAGTTCAGTTAAAATCAATTTTTCTGTGTCTGTCAGTACATCGAAGGTATTTTTTAAATTTTCAACATGGGTTCCTAAGATATAATCCAATAGATTTAGACCTTTAGAAGTAATACTAATTAGTACCTGTCTTTTATCTACCTCAGACCTTTCCTTTTTAATATAACCCTCCTTTAATAGATTATTCACCACTACTGTCATGGTTCCTCCACTTGAAAATGTCTTCTCAATGATCTCTTTAATATTAAACTTCCCCTTATGATAGAGTAAATTTAATACTGAAAATTGTGTTTCTGTCAAGCCCTCCTCCTTAATTTTTGGATATATCCTGCTATTTACAGAGGAATTACACCTGGATAAAGTTACCAATAACTTCAAATTTCTCATCTCTTTCTCATTATAATTTTTCATAGAAAAATTATACTACTAATTAGTATAAAATGCAATATTTTCAGACAAAAAAGCACCCATATGGGTGCTTTTTCTCTATTTTTTTACTACTTTTGTTTTTTAATTTTTCTCCAGTTTTTTCACTTTTTTCACCAATTCTGGCAATTTTTTTAAACTGGCCTTTATTTTTAAATGCTCTTTGACACTTACCGGCGGATTACCAGAAAGGACCTGATTAGGAGTAATATTCCCTGTTACCCCTGATTTAGCTCCTAAAACCACATTATCTCCTATCTTAATGTGCCCTGCCACTCCTACCTGTCCTGCCAGGGTACAGTTGTCTCCGACCTCGGTACTTCCTGCAATTCCCACTTGAGAGATGATAAAACAATTTTTACCGATTATTCCGTTGTGCCCCAACTGTACCAGATTGTCAATTTTAGTATATTCTTTTATAATCGTGTCCCCTATAGCTCCCCTGTCTATAGTGGTATTGGCACCAATTTCTACATCATTTTCTAAAATCACACGGCCTATTTGTTCTATTTTTATATT
>CAZUGM010000252.1:0-2930 GCA_964619915.1 uncultured Fusobacteriaceae bacterium
AGTTTTTAATTTCCCTAATTTTTCTAAACTTGTTTTTCTGTTTGGGTGTTCATCGGTATCAAAAATTATAGTTTCCCTTCTGGATCTTACCTCTATAGGCACGATCTCATCTTTAAATCTGCCACTGTCTACAGCAGCTATAGCTCTCCTTTGAGATTCTAGAGCAAAGGCATCTTGAGATTCCTTTGATAAACTATATTTTTCGGCTATATTCTCAGCTGTAACACCCATATGACATCCTTCAAAAGCATCTGTAAGAGCATCAAAAACCATATGATCTATAGTTTTAAAATTTCCCATTCTATGCCCGGATCTGGTAGATTCAGGAATTAAATATGGTGCTGTAGACATAGACTCTATTCCTCCAGCCATTATCAGATTAGCTTCTCCAGATTTTATAGCATTATACGCTAACATCACAGTTTTCATCCCGCTTCCACAGATTATATTCACTGTGTATGCCGGAACCTCCACCGGAACTCCACCAGCTATAGCGGCCTGTCTTCCTACCCCCTGCCCCTGTCCTGCTGAAAGTACATTTCCCAAGATTACTTCATCTATATTTTTAGGGTCTATCTTGGTTTCTTCAATTATATTTTTTATAACTGCTCCACCTAACTGTGCTGCTTTCACACCACTTAAACCTCCCATAAATCCACCTACTGCAGTTCTTTTAGCTGAAACTATATATACCTTTGACATCTCAACACCCCTTGTAAAAAATCCTACCAGTTATAAAGTGAAATTTATAACTACTTTTTATTTTTTTTTACCTATAATCTCATTCCACCATTTGCACTGAGAGTATGACCTGTTACATAGCTGGCATCGTCACTAGCTAAAAATAAGGCTACCTTTGCTATTTCTTCCGGCTGACCTAATCTACCTAACATCGTTGTTTTAGCAAATTTATCCAATAGGTCCTGGGGAACAGTTTTTAATATATCTGTCATCACATAACCCGGAGCTATGGCATTTACCCTTACTGCTGCACCTTTTCTGGCAAATTCCTTTGCCCATGTTTTTGTCAGCCCAATAACCCCTGCCTTTGTAGCTGCATAGTTAGCCTGACCTACATTTCCATACTCTCCTACTACCGATGAAATATTGATTATAGATCCTGACCCTGAAGTCATCATATGAGGTCCTACAAATTTAGTCAGATTAAATACACCTTTTAAATTAACATCTATTACCATATCCCACATATCATCTGTGATCTTATGAGTAAGGGCATCTCTTGTTATCCCTGCATTATTAACCAAAACATCTATCTTTCCATATTTTTCCAATACGAAATTAAATAATGTCTCGCAGCCTTTTGGATCCGTTACATTGAGTTTATACCCCTCAACATTTTCTGCTGTATAAGTTAAATCTCCCATATCTGCCGCTATTACCTTTGCTCCGTTTTTAGCAAATAATTTTGACATCTCAGCACCTATTCCATTAGCTCCACCAGTTATTACACACACTTTTCCTTCTAATCTCATTTTTTGCCCCCTCTTTTAATCTTTTTTCAATACTAATATATACTATAGTTTTCCTACTTTATAAACATTTTACAATACTTTTTTCCTCTGATTATTCCCCGATAAATAGATATCTACCCTTTCATTTTTTGAGAGCTAATTCAATAAACAATAAAATATTACCACCGTTCTCTGACTTAGTCAATAATGAAAGCCTAAAAAAAAAGAATGTTTTTCTACGCTCCCTCCTTACGAAGAAACTATTTTCATTTACAATATAGATATTATTTTTTTCAAATAATTTAATCTTTAAAAAGATAAGTTTTTTCTACTTTAATGAGTGACTATTCAAAAAAATACTAAAATTTCAAAAATAAATATTGACAGCAGCAATAAAAAGTTATATAAACTTAGTAATAAATTTTTTTACACGGAAAGTGAAAAAAATAACTTTTTGTAACAAAAGGGGGGCACAAATTGAATTTTGGATTGAACGAAGAATACAAAATATTGGAAAAGATGATCGGTGAGTTCACAGAGAGAGAAGTCAAACCTATAGCCGGAGAGATCGATGAAGAGGAAAGATTTCCTGTAGAAACGGTAGAAAAAATGGCTAAGTTGGGACTTTTTGGTATTCCTATTTCTAAGGAATATGGAGGAGAAGGCGGAGATAACCTCATGTATTCTATGGTAGTAGAAGAGCTATCCAAAGCTTGCGGAACTACAGGAGTAATTGTATCTGCACATACATCGCTTGGAATGTCTCCTATCTATGAATTTGGTACAGAGGAACAAAAACAAAAATATTTACCTAAGATGTGCAGCGGTGAATGGCTTGGAGCTTTTGGATTAACCGAGCCAAATGCAGGAACCGACGCTGCCGGCCAACAGACCACTGCCTATTTAGATGAAGAAACTAATGAGTGGGTACTTAATGGTTCTAAGATATTTATTACCAATGCCGGGTATGCACATGTTTATGTTATTTTTGCTATGACCGATAAATCTAAAGGGCTAAAAGGGATCTCAGCATTTATTGTGGAAGCAGACAGAGAAGGATTTACTGTAGGAAAGAAAGAGAAAAAGTTAGGAATAAAAGCCTCAGCTACCTGCGAGCTTATCTTCGAAGACTGCAGAATCCCTAAAGAAAATTTATTGGGAGCTGTTGGAAAAGGATTTAAAATAGCTATGATGACCCTTGATGGGGGACGTATCGGTATAGCTTCTCAAGCACTTGGAATTGCCCAAGGTGCACTGGACGAAACTGTAAAATATGTAAAGGAAAGAGCTCAATTTGGAAGAACAATTTCTAAATTCCAAAATACCCAATTCCAATTAGCTGATATGGATACAAAAGTAGAAGCTTCTAGAGGAGTAGGTCGAAAAGGTGCGGGAAAAAAAGAGAAAAAAGAAAGTTACTCTGTAGAAGCGGCCATGTGTAAATGATTTGCTGCCTAA
>CAZUGM010000253.1:0-2929 GCA_964619915.1 uncultured Fusobacteriaceae bacterium
GACCAAAGAGATGAATGAAAAACTAAAAGAAGTTGAATATAACACAGAGTTAGCAATAGCTATTAATAAAAGTAAAAATGAGGATAAGGTAGAAGAGTTAAAAAAGTTAACGGAAAAATATCCTAACGAATTTCAAATTTATTCTGAATTAGCTTTTTGTCTAACGGGTGAAAAAAAATACGAAGAGGCGTTAGTAAACTAAAAGAATTGGAGCCTGAAAAAAAGGGTATTTATAATTTGATAGGTCTCACATATGAAATTTGGGGAAATGACGAACAAGAAAAAAATAATTATATAGACGCAAAAAAATATTTTGAAGAGGCGATAAAAAATTATAAAGAAGCAATAAAATTAAATGAATATTTAAGAGAATCAAAAGAACAACTAAAAAAAGTAGAAGAAAAATTAAAAGAATTGGAAGGGAAATAGACCCTCATCTTCTTATGAGATTCTACGAATATTAAAATTAAGTGTACTTAAAATTTAATTTTAAATGTAGACCCTTGTAGGGAATAACAAAGTGAGAATAGGAGGGGAAATTTATATAGTTCTTTCTCTCTATGAGGGGGAGAACGCCTAAAAGGCGAGAGAGGGAAAAAAACGACATTATAAAAATTATGTAAATGAAATGTGAAAAGAAAATTTATAAAAATATTCGACGACTTACTAAAAGATACAGCTCCGATTCGATTTTTTATAACTTTCTTGAATATGAAATAATAATTTTTATATAGTCTTGAATTTTTGGATACTTTTCTTTCAAGAAAAAAGTATCGAAAGGGGTATGGTATGTACAAAAACTTATACAATAAAATAGAAAATTTGGATATAAAGGGTGTAGGAGAAAAAACTATAGCTGCCCTAAAAAACCTGGGAATAAAGACCATCATGGATCTTATATACTTTTTCCCTCGAACTTATGAGGACAGGTCCAATATAAAGAAGATAGGGGAGATCAGGTCGGAAGAATATGTGGTGGTTATCGGAAGGATCATCTCGGTGGAAATCCGTAAAACCAAAACCCGTAAAACCATGACTGTAGCCCGTATTACTGACGGTACAGGGATGCTGGATATGGTATGGTTTCAGATGCCGTATCTAAAGAAGAGTCTCCAGATAGGAGAGGAATATGTATTCATTGGAAATGTGAAGAGGGGATATAACTTTCAGATTATGGGGCCGGAATACAGAAAATACAGCGGTAAATTGAGTGAGGAGATAAAACCTATCTACAGCAGCAACAGGAGTTTATCTCAAAATGGGCTGCGAAAAATAATAAGGGCTGCAATAAAAAAGTATATTCCATATATAGAGGAAAATATTCCCTGTGAGATACTCCAAAAATATAAATTGATTGGGAGGAGGGAAGCGATACTGAAAATTCATCTGCCTAAGAATATGAGGGAGATAGAAAAAGCTAAAAACAGGATGGCTGTAGAGGAACTCCTAATCCTGGAATTGGGAATCCTTTCTAAAAGGTTTCAGCTAGATGCCGATAACAACTCTAAATATAAGTTGAATGATGATCGGCATATGGTAAAAAAATATCTGGGAAGTCTGGGTTTTGATCTTACAAGGGCACAAAAAAAAGTGATAACAGAGATATATAAAGATCTGGCAGGGGGAAAAATTGTAAACAGGCTTATCCAGGGAGATGTAGGATCTGGGAAAACCATTGTGGCTGTCTTAATGCTCCTATACCTTGAGGAAAATTCATATCAGGGAGTAATCATGGCTCATACAGAGATTCTAGCTGTCCAACATTATCTGTCAGTGGTAGATGACTTGGCGGAATTAGGAGTGAGGGTGGAGATCCTGACCGGTAGTATAAAGGGGAAAAAAAGAGAAAAACTCCTGTCTGAGATAAGGGAGGGAGTCATCGATATAGTTGTTGGAACCCATGCCCTTATAGAAGATCATGTGGAGTTTCATAAACTGGGATTGATTGTGGTAGATGAACAGCACAGGTTTGGGGTGGAGCAGAGAAAAAAACTGAGAGATAAGGGGGAGATATCTAATCTGCTGGTTATGAGTGCTACACCCATTCCAAGATCATTGGCTCTCAGTATCTATGGAGATCTGGATGTTTCTATCATAGATGAACTGCCTCCGGGAAGGACCCCTATAAAGACTAAGTGGATAGAGTCGGACAATGATCTGGAAAAAGCCTATGATTTCATCAGAAAACAATTAATTAAGGGAAGACAGGCATATATCGTGGCTCCCCTTATTGAGGAGAGTGAAAAACTGGCCGTGACCTCTGCTACAGAACTTTATGAGGATATGGTCAGAAGATTTTCTGAATTTGAGATAGGACTCCTCCATGGGAGGATGAAAAATGCAGAGAAGGAAGAGACCATGGCTAAGTTCAAGAAAAATAAGACGCAGATATTGGTCTCTACCACAGTTATAGAGGTAGGAGTGAATGTCCCCAATGCTACCATCATGATGATAACCAATGCCAACAGATTCGGGCTGGCAGGACTGCACCAGCTTCGTGGAAGGGTAGGAAGGGGAGAGCATAGATCCTACTGCTTTTTAATAGCCAAAACAGATAACGATATCTCTAAATCCAGATTAAAGGTTATGGAATCCACTACAGATGGTTTTTTAATAGCCGAAGAGGACCTAAAACTCCGTAAACCGGGAGAGATATTCGGGACACGTCAGAGCGGGATGTCGGATCTGAAATTTGTAGATATAGTCCACGATGTAAAAACCATAAAGTTAGTCAGGGATATTTCCATAGAGTACCTAAAAAAGTATGAAGGTGAGATACAGGAAAAAACACTGAGGATGGATATAGTGGAAAAATTCAAAGTGGATGAGATTAAATAGGAGTGAATTTATTAATATAGTGAAGTTAAATATGGAATACTTGCAGAGAAGCACATAGAGTTGGAAGCCAATACGCTCTACCCCATGCTCA
>CAZUGM010000254.1:0-2878 GCA_964619915.1 uncultured Fusobacteriaceae bacterium
AGTTAAATTTCTCAGTTCATATATAGGAGTATTCCCCACTCCCGTCTCACCCTGTATTTTTTTTATCTCTTCCAGGGAATACCCAGCTTCTCTCATCATCGCTTCATAGTCAAATTCTATCCCTTCCTTCTCAAAGGTATTATAATCTATCCCTACAGCTTTTTTCATTATCTCTGTCTTTCTAGACATCACAGCACTATAACTTCTATCCATTATTTTCCCTCCCCACAAAAAAGTAGTTCCTTCAGGGTTTTTCCAATCTGTAAAATTTCAGGTACATGGTTACCATAGTTGTGTGTATGATTAGGATGGATTTCCACCAATTTTCCACTAACCTTTCTCCCCACTATTGTTTCTATATCTGCCATCTCTCCCAGCTTAGTATCTTCCAATAAAAACCCCTTTATCCACATCTCCAATGGAACTTTTTTGGTATCCTCCGGTATTTGAGGGGCTCTGTCTTTTGGCTCCAACACTATGTTGTAGATCATTACCCAGTCACCTTTTTTAGCAATCATAACTATCCCTCCCAATCACATTCTACAAAATCAGATTAAAAGTACTAACTCCCTTATTCCGGTTTTTAATTCTTTTAATCTGGGTAAAAATTCTAATTCTTGATCCTAATTTTTAATTAAGTTCTACCTCTATCATATCCCTGTAATCTCCTACTATACATCTAGGAATAGGTAGATCTATCTTTGTTTTTAATCCAGGTCTGGAATTTATAATCTGAGGTATCATGTTGATACACATTGCGATAGTTCCTATACCTCCGTCTATCTCAGGGGTGATTACCATATTGATATTAGGAGTTCCAGTCAATGTGATATAGTCCCCTGTTTCAACTCCTCCTAACTGAGGTTCTATTTGTTGCGGGTGAACCATCTCTATTTTTTTCTCACCATTTACATATCCGTCTCCCAGCATAGAGCATCCGGCTACATATCCTGCTTCCACTTTGATATATTGTGTTTCCCGGGGAACATCTGTCACTATAGGAGCCATAGAGGTTTTTAACGATCCATCCAATTCCCATCCCACTGCATCTGTCATCATATTTACAGATTCCTCAAACCCGACATGTCCTGCTAAAGTACCAGCCTTCTCCTGTTCTATAAAAGCTTCCTTACTGAGTCCTACTCCCTGCTCCTCCATAACTGCATGACCAAATGGAGACAAGCTGTTTATTCTCTCTGATTTTATGTGTGTCAGGTCTGTCATAGCACCTGTTAATGTCAATACCAATAGGTCCATCATTAATCCTGGATTTATCCCGGTTCCCAGTATAGATACACCATTTTCTTTGGCTATCCTGTCTAATTCCAATGCTTCTTTGGGGCTCTGTGCCTTTGGATAAGCCATCTCTTCTGCTGTAGATATTACATTTATCTTCTTTTCCAAAACTAACTTTAGTCTAGGAAACGCTTTCTTTACAAATGAATCTGTGGCACATAGACACACATCACAAGATTTTTCTTTCAGTACCTCATCTATATTTCCATTTATATAAACCGGAGTTCTATCCCCCTTATTTAATCCTAAAACTTCATGCATCTCCCTGTCTACCCTGTCTGGATGAAGGTCACACACACCTACAATCTCTATTCCTTTTTTATTTAGGAGTGCTTTAGCCATCCCACTTCCCATTGCTCCAAATCCCCATATTGCTACCTTGATATTTCTCATCTTTTACCCCCCTTTAGCGCCTGTGGCGAAAATTAAAAATTTAAATTTATTTTATCCAACACCTCATCCTTTATCTCTACAATTTTGTTATCTTTTTTATACACTCTGGGAACTCTTTTACTTACATTACATAGAACTTCATAACTTATCGTTCCCAATATATTCGCTATATCCTCTGGAGTTACTCTATTGTATTCATCCTCCCCGAATAAGATAACCTCATCTCCTCCATCTACATCTAAACCTGTAATATCTACCACAAATTTATCCATACATATGGCACCTGCTACCCTTGCCACTGCATTTTTACCCTTAATAATCACTTTTCCTTTATTACTGAGTCCACGACTGTATCCGTCTGCATATCCGATTGGTATCAGTCCTGTCCGGGATTGTCTGTTTACCGTATATGTAAGTCCGTAACTTATCGACTCCCCTTTTTCCAATGTTCTTATATGATAGATCTTACTGTGCAGGGACATTACCTGTTTTAAATCTATCACCTTATCCTTCTCCTGCACCTCCGATGGATAGTGCCCGTACATGAGAAGTCCTGCCCTTACCATATCGTAATTAAATTCCGGAAGATCCAATATAGCTGCACTGTTCGATACATGTTTTATGTGTATTTTTACTCCCAATTTTTTCAGTGCCTTTATTATATATTTAAATTCCTCTACCTGTTTTAACGTATACCATTTATCCGCTTCATCAGCCACTGCAAAGTGGGTGTATACTCCCTCTAAATACAGGTTATCCATCTCACTGATTTCCTTTATAACTTCTACAGTCCTGTATTTTATAGGTAAGCCTACCCTATGCATTCCTGTATCTACATTTATATGTACAGATATTTTTTTCCCGTGTCGTCTGGCCAATTCATCCAATATTTTAGCTTGTCTTATGGAATATATTGTAGGAGTGATATCCCATTTAATTACCTCCTCTAAGTTGGCATCTGGGGTATAGCCCAGAAGAACAATCTGTATATCCTTATCTTTGTTTCTTACCTCTATGGCTTCCGACAACACTGCCACTGCAAATTTATTTATATTTTCTGCTTTTTTAGCCTAAATTTTTAATTATTTTTAAAAATTTTATAAAAAACAGTCATATTTTTAAAAATATTTTGATATATTTTAAAATATCTTTAATTATATGGTATATTAATAAATATAAAAAATCTATC
>CAZUGM010000255.1:0-2818 GCA_964619915.1 uncultured Fusobacteriaceae bacterium
GTTCATTTCTATGTTCTTAATCATCAATAAATTAATGATTTCTCTTGAGATTAATATTAGCAGCTTGTTTTTTCTACTGCGATATATTCATTTTCTCCTAAGATAACTATTGCTTTCTCTTTATTAGCATCACTTACTAAGATGATCGGTCCTGTACAACCCATTCCTGCTTCTGCATAGATCCCGTTTTTCATAAGTTCTAATGCTGCATCATCTAAGTCCATGATATCTATTCCTGATACTTGCGCTGTTACTACTTCTTTTTCTGGTTTTACGAATTCTTCTACTGGTTTTTTAGGTGCTTCAACAAAACTAGCTAAGATCTCTTCGTATCCAGCTTTTTTTATCATCTCATATTCCTTGCTTACTACTGCCGCAAGATCATTTTTCCCTAACAGTGCAGCATATTTTATTGCTCCTTCTACTACAGGTACTCCTGATGCTCTAGATAAGATTAATATTGTTCTAGTCATATCAAATGATACTCCCGGACCGTATCCGTATCCGTTTGCTTCATAAGATCCACCTGTTGAGTAAGAAGAAAACATCTTCATAAGGATGTTTCCAGTTAAACTGTCTGTCACCATTACATCTGATGATCCCATTAAAAGGTCATTTCCTCTCATGATTGTTCCACCATCTGCTCTTCTAGACTCACCAAAGTTAATTTCATAACCGTTGTCAGCTAATTTTCTAAGAGATCTTTCTACAGCTCTTGAGCTGTCCACATTTAAGATTCCAACACTAGGATTAGCTATTCCAATTGCTTTGGCTGTTGCTATTCCATAAAGCGAGTTCTTAAACATAGCTTCTGTTCTGTTAGTAGCTGATGTTCCTGTTGTAGTTCCTATTAACATATCGTTTCCAAAGGCAGGAGTGACTACTCTACCAATTGTAGAAGTTCCTATTGGGAAACTGTAGTGCATAGTTACAGCTGAATTGATCTCTTTTGCGTCGATTAATTCTTCCATCTTCTTATGCGCTTCTTCCTCAGTGTTAGCTTCTACAACTCTTAAAGCTGTTTCTACCTTAGGTCCGATTAAAACTACATCAAAGTCACCACTTAAAGCTGCTTTTTCAGCACCTTTAACGATGTTTTCTACTCCGTGTTCACTACCGATTGTAGTTATTCCTACACATATTTTCTTACCAAATGTCCCTGTTTCCATGGCATTGGCTATATCTAAAAAGCTTTCACCTATCATTTTTTTAATATCTAAAGACATAAGAAATCCCCCCTTAACCTAAGAATTGAGAGGCAAAGTTTTTCATAGCTTCTGCAATCATTGTATTTATTTCATCTTTAGAAACTGATCCTGCTTCCTCTGTAACACCTGTGTTTCTTTCTACCATGATAGATACACCGTCAAATAAGTTAGTCATTCTTCCTAAGAATAATGATCCTTTTCCTACTACCATGATTCTGTTTAAGTCACCAGTAGTTAATTCATCCATAGCGAATCCTAAGTATGGTACTCCTGAAGGGATATGACCTTGTGTAGGTGCCCATCCAACCATTCCGTTGTTTACAACGAAATCTTTCATAGCTTTCTTTTCGATATGTCCTTTCTTAACTCCACAAGCTCCGATCATCTTGTAGTTTCCTTCTGGTACATCTCCTGCTCCTGCTGGTTTTGTAACATCTGGGTTTTGCATCTCTACTGAGTACTTATCTACATCTGAAATTTTTAATCCAGCTGCTTCTAATGGATCGATTACTAATGATGAGATAACTGCTTGAGGTGAAGATCCTGTTCCTACAGTATGTCTTCCTACGAAATCAGTGTTGATTACTGGGCTAACTCCGTCATTTTCAGAGATTAATACAGCGAATGCTCCCAATGTATCCTCTAAGATAGGTAAATCTTTTTTAACATGGTCTTTACCGTTCATTCCTAATTTTGCTGTAGCTCCACCTGCAACGATTACAACGTTCTTGTATGTTCCAGCTTTTACTAATGATGCTGCGTTGATTAATGAATGAGTAGGTGCTGCACAGAATCCTCTAAGGTCTGATCCAGTTGCATTTACTGCTCCAGCTGCTTCGGCGATAGATTTAGCGAAGTTTCCTCCTCCTCTTTGGTTCATATCTCCACAAGCTTCTTCTGAACATTCGATTACATAGTCGATAGTTGTAGGGTCGATGTTGTTTCTTGCGATTAAGTTTTTGAATGCTAAGATTCCAGATGCTTTTACAACTAAGTTTTCAAATATTACATGTGAACTTAAGTTAGAGTCTACATCATGGGCTCTCTTAACACATCCAACTAATTTATCTTCGTGGTATAATCCTTCTGCTCCCTCTTCATTTACTAAAGCTTCAATTACAGAGAATTCATGACCTTTGCTTAACCCGGCTTCATCAGCTTCTGAATAGAACTCATAGTTTCTATATGCTTCCACTGCGTCAGCTAAGAAGTTCTCTTCTAATAATACTAAGTCGAAAACGTCAGCTAATTTAACCATTACGATAAATTCTTTTTGAGCTAAGATCTCTCCGAATTTACCTTTGTTTGAAGCACCTTCGATGTTTTTACCTACGAATGGCATTCCAACTTCTTTTAATTGTTCAGGAGTCATATTTCCAATGTAAGTTTGGTTAGGTCCGTAGTTAACTACTTCTTCATAAGTTCTGTAGCTGTCTCTGATGTTTTTTAAATATTCAGAATCCGGGTTAGTTTGTTTTTCAACTGTTTGAGTAGTTCCATTGTGTAAGATCATGTCTGGAGTATGCACTAAACAATATGCTGCTCCTTTTAAAACTGCAAAATTCATCTTTTATTCCTCCGATTTTTATTATTATATATATATTGTTATT
>CAZUGM010000256.1:0-2790 GCA_964619915.1 uncultured Fusobacteriaceae bacterium
ATAGGATATTTAAAATAAAAAAAAAGGAGGGGTATGATAAGAAACCTATAAACTTATCATGCAGCAATTATATGAATAATTTATTTGACTGGTCTATAAAAATGTTGAATTCAAGAGAATATGATGATAAATATTTTATAAAAGAAATATTTAGAATTGCACCTCCCATATCAAATAAAAATGATTTAGGTCGTGTATACACTACTAATAATAGAAAAGCAGAATATATAGATTCCATTGGTTTTGATTTAAAAAAATTGAATAAAAATATAGATTTCTATAAAGTATCTCCTAAAAAAACAATTATAAATAGAAACTATAAAAAAGAAGTAGAACAAAAATTAAAAAACAAAGAACCTATAGATGGTTTTAATTTAGATATAAATAAAGGTTCAAGCAAAAATTATTTTGATAAAACAATGCTACAAAATAATTTTGTACAATCTTTTATAAGAGCGTTAGAAGTCCACGATGATTATACAAAGGGACATTCTGAACTTGTGGCATTCTATTCTGTAAGAATAGGGGAGTCCTTAGGATTAGATAAAAAACAACTTGAGAATTTATATTGGGCTGCTATGATGCATGATATTGGAAAAATAATAATTCCTGTTGACATATTAAATAAGACAGAAAAACTAACTGATTCAGAATTTGACCTTATAAAAAAACATCCACAGGTAGGATATGAAATAATTTCAAAGAACAAGATATTAAAAGATATATCTAAATATATTTTATCTCATCATGAACGTTGGGATGGAAAAGGATATCCAAATGGATTAACTGGAGATGAAATCCCATTACTATATCAAATCATATCTGTAGCAGACTGTTGGCATGCAATGACATCTATAAGACCATATAAAAACAAATTAAGTGAAGAAGAAGCAATTGAAGATCTTCTAAAAAATAGGGGAACTCAATTCTCTCCTAAAATTATAGACATTTTTATAGGGGAAAAACTATATTCAATTGATAAATGTTTTAAAAGAAATAATATAGTATATAGATACGTTTAAATTAGATTTATGAATACTAATTTGAAGGTTTCCAATAGCTACAGGGACTAATATCTATAAGTCGACAAAACTGGACAAAAAGTAGAAATAGGCGGATAAATAAAGAGGTAGGGTGATTTTCATCCTACCTCTTTCGATCTTAAAACTGTACCAAAACCACTTATGAAAGGTCCCGGGGATCCATGTGCTCTATCTTTTTCTTAAAATCTTTCCGCCTGGAAAGGTGGATCAGGTTTTTAATCCGAGTATTCAAACTAGAAATGATTATGGTAAATAAGGTAATTCAACAGGAGTGGAACTAGCTGACGCTGAATAAACTTGGAAAAAAATTACAAAAAATTAAGAATAAAATTAAAGAAATTAAAGGTGATAACCAGATTAACGTTAGGATTGTAGCGGTGAAGAATATTAGAAATAAACCCAGGAAGTCTATACTCCAAGATTTAAAGGAAGAAATAATTAAATTTAGTAACTATAAATATCAAGTGTTTAAAGGGAGAATTTTATGAAGAATTTAAATGTTAATTGGTCGGAAGTTATCACTCATTCGGTTACAGTTTTAGTGGCTGGTGTATTCTTGGCTGCAGCTACTCTACTATGGACGAATACCCAGGAAAATAGAAAAAAAATTAACACTAATTTTATTATTGCTCAAGATAATATGAAAATTACTGAAGAAAGATTAGCTAATAAAATTGCAACTTTAGAAATAAAATTAAATTCTCAAAAAGAAGTGATCAATAGATTAGTAAATGCATTAGATTCAGCAAAGGATAAGTCAAATTCTGAAAATTCTAATTTTCCTGATTTTGATTCTACCATGGTTACTGTTGATCCTTCTACTCCATTCAAAGACTTAGATTTCTTTAAACCTAATGAAAAAAATAGAGAAGAGAATATTGATAGATTTTCCAAGGAATTGTTAGACGATATCCAAAATAGACAACAACCTTTAAATTTACCCTCTACCTTTGAAAAATAATAGTTTTTGAGTCATTTCTTTTAGAAGTTCTCATTCATTCTACAATTATCTACCTATGTTTGAATGTAAAGTGATTTAAAAATTTTTTTATAAACTTATCTTAACTAAAAAAAGGAGGAGAAATCATGAAATATGATGATTTAAAGAAACTAAAACTTAGTCCTCAAGTCTGGACCTTGATCCAAAAAGGGTTAAATCATGCTGGATTTTATAATGGGACTTATCTTGGAAAACCTGGTCCTAAAACAGAAGCAGCTTATAAAGCATATATTAATAATGAAATTAGCGAGCCAAAATGGATGTCTGTGGCAAGAAATGAAATAGGAGTTAAAGAGTATTCAGGAAGTGCAGATAACCCTGATGTTGTTAAATATCTTAAAAGTGTTGATATTCTCAGTATGAGTGCTCAAAGAAATGATGAAACTGCTTGGTGTAGTGCTTTTGTTAATTGGTGCATGGAAGAAGTGGGGATAAAGGGTACAGAAAAAGCTAACGCTAGATCCTGGCTTGAATGGGGTGAAAAATTAGAGGTTCCTGAAGTAGGTTGTGTTACCGTTCTGTGGAGAGGAGAGCCTAAAGGATGGCAAGGTCATGTGGGATTTTTTGTAAAAGAAACACCATCATATGTGTATTTATTGGGGGGGAATCAAAGCAATCAAGTAAAAATTCAAAAATATCCTAAGAATAGAGTTTTAGATTATAGAAAACATATTTAAAATCTTTATATTTTAAATAGTAAATAAGAGCAGGATGGATCTCATCCTGCTCTTTTAGTTCTTATATATT
>CAZUGM010000257.1:0-2785 GCA_964619915.1 uncultured Fusobacteriaceae bacterium
AGGAATCATCTTTTTTTAAAATTGGTCGCTTTTTCATTTTTCTTGAGTTATACTTGAATTAAGATAAAGATTAAATATTAGGAGGGAGAGGTATGAAAAGACTAATAATATTAACTATGATATTGGGGACAATGTCTACCATGGCAATGGCAGATGCGAAGGGAGGCCGAGAGGGGCAGCTTAGTTTTATTCCTAAGATCTCTATGGGGAAAGATGTCGGGTCCAACCCAATAGATGGAGAGTTTAAAGGATTAAATGCCGATATACTGTATGGTGTAACTAAAAATTTTGAGATGGGTGTAAATATAGCCTGGGTTCCCTATGGTTTAGATGTAGAAGATACTGCAGGGTTAAAGAGTTATGATGATACTTTAGATGCCTTTGGGTTGATGGGTGTAATGAGATATAGCTTTAATCAATTGGATCTATTGACTCCCTATGTCAGTGCCAAAGGCGGATGGGTGTTTGGAGAGTCAGAAATAGTAGGGCAAAATGATGTAACTGGAAAAATAGAAGGTAGATGGGGAGCAGGATTAGCAGCAGGGTTAGAGTATAAAAATGTAGGTTTAGAAGTAGGATATCAGATTACAGAGTTTAAAGGATCTATTAAATCTACTTTTGATGAGGGGACTTTTCAAGAAAAATTAATCTACGTATCTCTAGGGTATAGATTTGAATAATAGTTTAAATTAAAAAGGGAGAAAATTCAATTGAATTTTCTCCTTTTAATGTTAAGAAAAATATTAATTATTTTCCTTCAAAATGTCTTTGTAATAAACCTTTGAAAGCTTTTCCATGTCTGGCTTCATCTTTAGCCATCTCATGTACTGTATCGTGGATTGCATCAAATCCTAATTTTTTAGCTCTCTTAGCCAATTCATATTTACCAGATGTAGCTCCATATTCTGCTGCAACTCTTAATCTTAAGTTTTCTTCAGATGAATCACAAAGAACTTCTCCTAATAATTCAGCAAATTTAGCTGCATGTTCTGCTTCTTCAAATGCAATTTTTTTGTATGCTTCTGCAACTTCAGGGTATCCTTCTCTGTCTGCTACTCTTGACATTGCTAAGTACATTCCAACCTCTGTACATTCCCCTGAAAAGTTAGCTCTTAATCCTTCGATGATCTCTGTATCTCCACAAGCTAATCCTTCTCCTAATTTATGCTCAGTTGCCCACTCTTCAGTAGCACTCTCGTCATAAGCTACGAATTTATCTTTACCAGCTTTACATACTGGACATACTTCAACGTTTGAATCTAATATTTCTCCACATACTGTACATCTTACTTTTGCCATCTTTAATCACTCCCTGTATAATATATATTTAAAATTCATATTTTGTATCGATTACAAAAATATATTAACTGGTTTGAGAAATAATGTCAACAATTATTTTATAGGAATTAAAAGATAATAGACCGACTCAGGGTTATCTATACCCAGATATGATTCATCATAGAGCTCAAAGGAGTTTATTCCCCTTCCCATATCCGGTGTAATCTCTCCCCCTACCATTGTAAAGGTAAATACATCGGTATAAAATTTTTCTATTGTTTCAGCATTCATGATTCCCTTGGAACTAAATTTAGCATATTTACCCCCGGGTATAGTTATCTCTTTTTTTGTAAATTCTTTTAAAATAGGTGTATCTATATGGGCACAAGCTGAATAATCAAACTCCTGGGTAGTTATATCGAAATTTTTAGAGACACCATAGAGGTTTCCGGCAGCTTTATAATCAATAGATTCTACAAAGGTCATCCACAGATCATTGATAACTCCCTGTTTTTTATCTGCTGCTGTGACGTGTTTTTCAATACCAAAACATCTCTGTTCCTTAAATTCTACATTTTCAAATTTCATCCTTCCTCCCGATTAACTGTATATATTTTAAAATATCTTTCCTTATTAAATATACTCCCATTTACAAAAAATACCAAAAATAAATATTTTTGACAATTTAAAAGTTAGGTGGTAAACTTCGAATATAGGGTATAGGGGTATATTCGGAAGAGGGAAATTAGTCAATTTATATAATATGTATAATTTTAAATTTCACTTAGGTCTTAAAATAATTGCAATATTTATGGTAGAGAATGGAGTTTTTAAATTAATTATAAATTATTGATTTTATATGGAGCTGAAAGATCTCCAAGGAGTGAGAAAGATGAAAACTATGGTAATGAAGTTAACGGGATTAGGGTGTGGAAAGTGTAAGAAGAAAGTAGAAGGAATAGCCAATGATATGGATGGTATAAGTAAGGGGGCAGTAGATTTAGATGCTTCCACTTTGACCATTGACTTTGAAAGTGAAAAATTAGTAGATTTTGATCAGCTGAAAAAAGAGATAATAAATGCAGGATATGGGATTGTGGAACAGAAAAAAAATAAGGAAGAATCAGAGGGGAGATCAGATATTACAGATACCGGTGATGACGGTGCACCTGATAAAGAAAAATCAGCAGCAGAAGGGAAAATTTTAACGACTGAAACCATTGAGATAGGGGGAATTACCTGTCAGGCCTGTGTGAGGACTATTGAGACTAAGACAGGAAAATTAACCGGAGTAGAGAAGGCAGATATAAATTTTCTGACGAGTAAACTGGAGATAGTTTTCGATCCACAGAGGGTGACCCTGGATACCATAAAGAAAACCATTGAATATGCAGGATACGAGGTTATAGAGGAGAACTTCGTGGAAGATGTGACTCTGAAGATAGAGGGGATGACCTGCCAATCTTGTGTCAGGAGTATCGAGGTAAACCTAGGAAAAGAAAGAGGG
>CAZUGM010000258.1:0-2774 GCA_964619915.1 uncultured Fusobacteriaceae bacterium
TGTAAAATAATTAGGTGTGCCAAGATGGATGACAGTCTTGAGGCTACTATTGAACAGGTTCAAGCATATTTAATAATTGAAATAGACGGTTCTCGGCAAGTTAACTTGGAATCAACTATCATCCACATGATTTTATATATGAATTTCGATCGAACTCAAAAAAAAATAAAAAGTCAAATTTTTATGTAAATTATGGGAAAATTTAAAATTATTTTTTTTTAACAAAAGATGATCTAACCTAATAAAATTAAAGAATTAAATTCAGAATTATGAAAAAAGGCTCATTTTTTTTCAAAAAAATGTTGACTTTTTTCGAAAAAAGTTTTATTCTAAAGTATGAAGCAAAAAAGACCTGAAAGTTCCTAAACAGAACAAGCAGATGAAAAATAAATCAAATAAACACACTATAACATCAAAAACGTAATTTTTCATAAAGTATTTTATTTTTTAGGAAGGAAAACAAGTTTAAATTTGTACATAAATATTATCACTAAAATATATAATTTAGGAGGAAATGAAGATGAAAATGTTTGCACAACTATCAAGAGTCGGAAAAGCGCTAATGACACCTATCGCAATATTACCAGCAGCTGGTATATTCTTAGCAGTAGGAGCACATGCGGATATACCATTAATGAAAAATGCAGGTGACGTTATATTTGGAAATCTGCCATTACTATTTGCAGTAGGAGCAGCTATAGGTTTAGCAGGTGGAGATGGAGTCGCAGGTTTAGCAGGTATTGTCGCTATGTTAATTATGAACGTTACTATGGGAAGTTTAACTGATGCAGCAGCAGGGATAGAAGCCGGGGATAAAGCGTTTGCTTTAGTTTTAGGAACACCTACACTTCAAACAGGAGTATTCGGTGGTCTTATTGCAGGTATTATCGGAGCTACTATGTATAATAAGTTCCATAAAACAGAATTACCACCATTTTTAGGATTCTTTGCAGGAAAAAGATTAGTACCTATCATGGCAGCGGTATTAGGATTTGTTGTTGGTATGATCATGCCTTATATCTGGCAACCAATTCAAGGTGGATTAGCTTCATTATCAATGATAGCAAACGATCCTAATAATTCAAACTTATCAACATTTATATTTGGTTTAATAGAAAGAGCATTAATTCCATTTGGATTACACCATATCTTCTATTCTCCATTCTGGTTCCAATTCGGTGAATATACAAATGCCGCTGGACAATTAGTTCAAGGAGATAATAGAATTTGGTTTGCAATGTTTAATGATGGTATTAGAAACTTCTCAGCAGATACCTATGTAGGTGCAGGTAAATTTATGACTGGTAAATTCCCATTCATGATGTTTGGATTACCAGCAGCAGCATTAGCTATGTATCATGAAGCTAAACCTGAAAAAAGAAAGTTAGCTGGAGGTATCTTATTCTCTGCAGCATTAACATCATTCTTAACAGGTATCACTGAACCAATTGAATTTGCTTTCTTATTCGTAGCACCAGTTTTATATGGTATTCACTGTGTAATCGCAGCGACATCATTTATGTTAATGAACATGTTAAATGTTAGAATTGGTATGACTTTCTCAGGTGGAGTTATTGACTATGTTTTATTCGGAGCTTTACCAGGAATGAGTGGAGATTTTGATAATAACTGGTATATGGTAATAGTTGTAGGGTTAGCATTAGCAGTTATCTACTACTTCTTATTTAGAGCTGTTATCAGAAAGTTTGATCTTAAAACTCCAGGTAGAGAAGATGAAGAATTAGAAGAAGAAATCAAAGTAAGTGGAAATGAATTATCTATCTTAGTTATGGCTGCCTTAGGTGGTAAAGATAACTTAGTTACAATCGATGCTTGTATCACAAGACTTAGATTAGAAGTTAAAGATGTAAACGCAGTAAACGATAAAGAATTAAAGAGATTAGGAGCTTCAGGAGTACTAAAAGTTGGTACAAATGGTGTTCAAGCAATCTTTGGATCAAAGGCTCAGTTTATAGCACAAGATTTAAAGGGAATGTAATTTCTAAAATATAAAGAGGTTTGACCATTTTGGGTCAAGCCTCTTTTTTATCAACTGACTATATGAATCAATATCTTTATATTTAAATATTATATGGAAGCAAACACCTCAAATTCCCTCCTCTAGCAATTACATCCTTTAATGTAGGCTTTTTATTACAACACTCTCCAAAATGAATATATAGTTGAATAACGTGCTTTTTATTACAAACAATTGAAATATTTGCATTCTTTATTACCCATATCTAAAAAAAGAACTATTTCCCCTAAACTGGGATGAAGTGAATAAAGAGATATTTAAATGGTTTGAAGATCATAGAAAGTAGATATGAAGGTAAAAGTCACTATAGATTAAAGAGAATATTAGAATTTAAAAATCATTTACATAAAAAAATCAGGAGAATTTTCTCCTGATTTTTTTTTACTTATCTATTATGTACTAAATTATCCACCAGATGACATGCTACAAAATGCCCATCTGAAATTTCATTTAATACAGGATCTCCATGACTGCATTCTGGTCTCACATATGCACATCTCTTTGCAAATCTGCACCCTTCTTCTGGGTTTATCGGAGAAGTTATCTCACCGTGTAGCTCAATCCTATCCATCTTATGCTTTAAGCTAGCCACTGGAATAGCAGAGAGTAAAGCTTTTGTATATGGATGTCTTGGATTTTTAAATAGTACCGCAGATGGTGCTTTTTCCACTAACTGACCCAAATACATTACCGCAATATCATCTGAAAAATGTTTAACTACAGAAAGATCATGGGT
>CAZUGM010000259.1:0-2745 GCA_964619915.1 uncultured Fusobacteriaceae bacterium
ATTTTTTTATTATGAATTTTTTTAATTAAGTCTCTTGTTGTACACCTTTTACTTCTTTAAAAGTGGGTATCCTAAGTCTTTTCTTGCCTGTAAGAATACTTCAGCACATCTTTTAGACATATTTCTAACTCTTAAGATATAAGATTGTCTCTCTGTAACAGAGATAGCTCCTCTGGCATCTAATACATTAAAGATATGAGATCCTTTTAACACAAGGTCGTAAGCTGGGAATACTAATCCTTGATCTAATATCTTCTGAGCTTCAGCTTCACATTCATCAAACCATTTAAAATGCATATCTAAGTCTGCTATTTCAAATGAATATTTTGATTGTTCATATTCATATTGTAATCTCATATCACCATATTTAATTCCAGGTGCCCATTCTAGGTCGTATACACTCTCTTTCTCCTGTATATATAGAGCTATTCTTTCTAAACCATAGGTAATTTCAACTGGAGTAACATCTAGCTCAATTCCTCCTACTTGCTGGAAATAAGTAAACTGAGTGATTTCCATACCGTCTAACCATACTTCCCATCCTAATCCCCATGCACCTAAAGTCGGAGATTCCCAGTCATCTTCTACAAACCTGATATCGTGCTTTAATGGATCTATTCCTAACATCTTTAAACTTTCCAAATAAAGTTCTTGAATATTAAGTGGTGACGGTTTCATTATCACTTGAAATTGATGATGCTGATATACTCTATTTGGATTTTCACCGTATCTTCCGTCTTTTGGTCTTCTTGATGGTTCTACATAGGCTGTACTCCATGGTTCAGGTCCCAATGCCATAAGTGTAGTATTAGGGTTAAATGTTCCTGCACCTGTCTCTATATCATATGGATTTCCTATTACACATCCCTTTGACCCCCAAAATTGTTGTAACGCCATTATCATATCTTGAAAATTCATTATTGCCTCCCGTTTCACATTCTTTAAAACTAAAACTTTTATAGACATAGATTATGCTGATTTTTTAGTTCTTCTTTTTTAGTTGCTTTTTCCTTCTCTCCAATATAATTACTTCTATTATCAGTAAAAATACTCCTATATTGATCCAAACATCTGCCATGTTGAACACAAACTTCCAAATCCCTCGAAAATCTGCAAAATCAACCACAAATCCCCTATATATCCTGTCTATCATATTCCCGATAGCTCCTGCCAATATAAAAGCATATGCATATTTTGAGATAACTTCATGAGGTTTCAGCTGTTTTATCATAAAATATATTATTCCTAATATAGCTATTATAGCTACTATACTAATAGTTTTTATCTCCCCTTGGAACATTCCAAAGGCCACACCATGGTTTTTTACATAAGTTATATGAAAAAAATCATTTAAGATGCCTATAGTATCTCCTTCAGACATAGAACTTGCTACTAATTCCTTAGTCCATTGGTCTATTCCTAAAAGGGCTACAATTAAAATAATTAATCTCATATTTGCTCCCCCTGTTTTAATTTAGAGAAGAGAGGAAAGACCTCGATCTATCCTCTCTCCTCCTAATAACTTAATTATACTCAATTCTTATTTTACCATTACATCTGTACATCTAGGACAAATATCAGCATACTCTGAATCTGTTCCTAAGTTTTCAGAGTATTTCCAGCATCTTTCACATTTTTCTCCCACAGCATGGCTTACTTTTAAACTTAATCCTTCTATCTCTTCTGCTGCTGTAAATTCTGCTGCTGCTTCATCTACAATATCAAATTGAGATACTAAGAATACCATCTCTAAAAGATCTTTATTAGACTCAACAAAAGATTTTAATTTTTCATCGGCTATATGTAATTCTAATTTTGCATCCAGTGCATTACCGATTATCTTATCTTCACCTTGTCTGGCTTTTTCTAATACTTTATTTACTTCTTTTCTAAGTTTTGAGATCTCATCCCACTTAGTTCCTAATTCCTCATTAATCCATTCAGGGTTAGCTTCATACCAAGAAGTCAGTAATACTGAATCTGTATCTTTAGCTGCAGCTGGTAATTTACCCCAAATTTCTTCTGCTGTAAACGATAATACAGGTGAGATCATCTTAGTCATAGCTACTAACACTTCATACATAACAGTCTGAGCTGATCTTCTTTCAACTGAATCAGTTTTTTCTACGTATAATCTATCTTTGATTATATCAAGGTAGAACGCTGACATCTCTATTCCTGCAAAATAATGAACATCGTTGAATAAGTTATAGAATTCATACTTATCATAGTTAGCTGTTACATTAGTTTTTAATGTTTCCAGTCTGTGTAATGCCCACTTATCAATCTCTGTTAAGTTTTCATAGGCTACTCTGTCTGTTGCAGGATCGAAGTCATTGATGTTTCCTAAGATATATCTAGCTGTATTTCTAACTCTTCTATAAGATTCAGAAATTTGCTTGATTGCATTATCAGATATTCTTACATCGTCACTGTAGTCTACAGATGCACACCATAATCTTAGGATATCTGCTCCGTATGTGTTTATTATATCCATAGGATCCACTGTATTTCCTACTGATTTAGACATCTTTTTACCATCTTTATCATTTACAAATCCATGAGTTAAGATAGTTTTATAAGGTGCATCTCCAGTAGAACCTATAGAAGTTAATAATGAAGTTTGGAACCAACCTCTATGCTGATCCGATCCTTCTAAATATAGATCTGCAGGTCTTCTTAGGTAATCTCTGGTATTTAATACACTTCTATGAGATACTCCTGAATCAAACCATACATCCATGA
>CAZUGM010000260.1:0-2666 GCA_964619915.1 uncultured Fusobacteriaceae bacterium
ATCTACAAAAGTAATGACTGTAGATGGAAAGCAATTAGTAAAAATCTTAACTTGGTATGACAACGAGATGTCTTATACAGCTCAATTAATCAGAACTTGTAAGAAATTTGCTCAATTAGCAAAGTAATTATATAATAGAATAAATAGAATAGCGGGAGCATTGGTTTCCGCTATTTTTTTTAGAGCGAGGCAGAAAGATCTCAGGCGGTAAAGGCAGTAATTATATTTATGGAGGGGTTAAAAGAATGGCAAAAAAAATAGTAAATGAATTAGAATTAAACGGAAAAAAAGTATTGATGAGAGTGGATTTTAACGTTCCTATGAAGGACGGGAAGATCACAAACGATAACAGGATAGTTGCAGCAACTGACACAATTAAATATGTGTTGGAGCAAGGTGGAAAAGTTATAGCTTTCTCTCACTTAGGAAGGGTAAAAACAGAGGAAGATAAAGCTGGAAAATCAATGGCACCAGTAGCTGTAAGATTATCTGAATTATTAGGTAAGGAAGTTAAGTTTGTAGCTGAAACTAGAGGAGCAGAATTAGAAGCAGCAGTAGCAGAATTAAAAGCTGGAGAGATCATGATGTTCGAAAATACTAGATTTGAAGACATCGATGGTAAGAAAGAATCTAAAAATGATCCTGAATTAGGAAAATACTGGGCTTCTTTAGGAGATGTTTTCATAAACGATGCATTTGGAACTGCTCATAGAGCACATGCTTCAAACGTAGGAATTGCTTCAAACGTAGAAGAGTCAGCGGCAGGATTCTTAATGGAAAAAGAAATCAAATTCATTGGTGGAGTAGTAGATGCACCACAAAAGCCATTAGTGGCAATCTTAGGTGGAGCAAAAGTTTCTGATAAGATCTCTGTAATCAAAAACTTAATTCCAAAAGCTGATAAGATCATTATCGGTGGAGGAATGATGTTCACTTTCTTAAAGGCAAAAGGATTAAATATCGGATCTTCATTATGTGAAGAAGACAGATTAGATCTTGCTAAGGAATTAATGGAATTAGCAGGAGATAAATTAATATTACCTGTAGACACTATCACTTCAAAAGAATTCTCAAATGATGCGGGACATCAAATTGTTTCTGTAAACGAAATTCCTGAAGGGGAAATGGGATTAGATATCGGACCTGAATCGGTAGAATTATTTAAATCTGCATTAGCAGGAGCTAAGACTGTAGTATGGAATGGACCAATGGGTGTATTCGAAATGTCTAACTTCGCTAAAGGAACTATCGGAGTTTGTGAAGCTATCGCTAACTTAGATGGTGCTATCACTATTATAGGTGGAGGAGACTCTGCAACAGCAGCAATCGATTTAGGATTTGCTGACAAGTTTACACATATTTCTACTGGTGGAGGAGCTTCTCTTGAGTATTTAGAAGGAAAAGTTTTACCAGGAATAGATTCTATAGCTAGTCACTGTGGTAACTGTAACTGCGGTAAATAATTAAATAAAAAGATCGGGAGGAGGAGAAATCCTCCTCTTTTTATATTTATATTTATATTTATTTTTATGCTTTAACCACTCTTCCTGGTGAGTCTTTCTTTGTTCAAACTCTTGATTTTGTTGAAATTATGTCGTATATTTGTATTACTAGCATGAGGACAAACTAATAAGGATGTGATTTTTATGAGAACGACAATAAGAGGAAGACACTTAGAGGTAACAGATGGAATCAGAAATTATGCAGAGAAGAGATTTGGTAAATTGGAGACGTATTTTAATCATATAGATGATACTGAAGTTGTTTTAAAATATGAGGATAAAAAAGTGTATGGTGTAGAAGTCATTGTGACTACCAAAGGAAATAAATATATAGCTAAAACTAAAGGTGGAGAATTATATAGTGAGATAGATAAGGCTAAAGAGAAGATAAAAGGTGTGCTGACTAAAGAAAAGAAGAAGATTTTAGACAGTAAGAGAGAAGAAAAGCCGGAAGTTGAATAGATGAAGCTAATCTCCTGATTATTGGGTGTATAAATACACCCAATAATCAGGAGAATTTATTTAAAAAAATAAATAACATTAATTGCATAAAAAACCTTGAATAAAAATAAAAACAATGATATTATTTTATAAATAATAAATTGTTCGGAGGAGAAAAATGAAGAAATCAAACTTTATTACAACTCTATATTACTATTATTATAGGAAACAGGATTTGAATTAATTCTTTAAATTAGAATTATATGCGAATCCATTTTGTATTACTATAAGTTTAGTGAGATGGATTTGTATCAAGAGATGTTATTTTAGTCTATGGGTACTTACCTATAGACTTTTTTTATTGTATAGGAGTTTATACCTGGAGGGGAGATCATTAACATGTTATTGTTTTACAATAATAAATACAGAATTTTGAGAGACTATTTTATGGTATAAATCAAAGATGTAAAACTTAAATTATAACAGTGTGGATGCAACGTCACGTTGCTTTTTATTAAATAAACTGAGGAGAATTATATGAAATTTAAATTTAGCTATTATTACTACTATTATTTATTAAATCTGGGTCATCGCATATAAGCGATAGATGCAGGTTTGTTTTGGTGGCCTGCATCTTTAGTAGTTAAACTTTTTTAAGTGAAGCTCACCAGGATGAGCTTCTTGACGAAGTCAGAAACATGAACGATCGCCTGGGCGGAAAGA
>CAZUGM010000261.1:0-2656 GCA_964619915.1 uncultured Fusobacteriaceae bacterium
TGGTATTAATTTTTTCATTATTTTTTACCTCCCTTAAAGATTTCCATAAGGGTATCCCAATGGTTCCCCTCTATCATCTCTTCCCCTGCCTGTCGGATAGAGATCTTCTTTTCCTCTGATATCTTATATACTAAATGACCTACACCCTTTCCTATAAGTCCTCTATCTATTGCCCCGTCTACCAAAGGCTTAGCCTCTATACTTGAAAATCCCATTCGAAGGAGTACAGATCTCTCTATTGATGGTGTAGTATGTGTCTTAGCCAGGTCTAACATCGGGTCCACTAATTTTTCTGCCAATTCCCAAAATCTATTTTTTAATTCTTCATCTGTTAAATTATGCAGATGTTTTCTTCTTGTGGAGAAATCATCTTCTCTTTTTAAATATCCTTTCATCTTATCCCCCCTAATTGCCTATGGTTAAACTGCAAGGGTAATTCATGAATTACCCCTTCATAAATTCAAACTCTTCTTTATCTTAGATTTAATTTATCTTTCTCTCTATTAATTGAAGCAGCTCATCTACATACTCAGAAGTTTCCGCTTCCTTTTCATATATCGGATTATATTCCACTATATCGATAGATGTTACAGATGCTGTATCTATCATATCCGATATCAGGGTCTTCCCCATTTCACGGCTAAGTCCCCCTGGAACAGGTGTTCCTACAGCTGTTATCTCTCCAGGATCTATCCCATCCAAATCAAAACTGATATGCAGGTCTCTGCCTTTAAAAAATTCTTTCACCTCTCCTAAGGCTTTTTCAAATCCCATCTCCGCTATCATTTTCCAGGTATAATTTTTGATCCCCAATTCATCGATCAACTTTTGTTCCTTTTCATCTATATCCCTGGTTCCAAATAAGATTACGTTTTCTTTTTTCACCTTGGTCCCATTGTAGAAGCAATCTACCAATTTAGGGTGTCCATGTCCTACAGAGGCAGCTAACGGCATCCCATGTATATGCCCTGAGTCGCTTATCTCAGGAGTATTCATATCCCCGTGAGCATCCATCCATAATATTCCAATCTCTTTTTCCTTGGCCACCCCGGCTATACTTCCTATGGCTATAGCGTGATCTCCTCCCAGACTAACAGGGAAATCTCCATCCTTTACTATCTTATTTACATTCACAGCTAACTCTTCACAAGTTTTTGCTACTGTATTCAGATATTTAGCCCCCTTTATGGAAAAATCTTCTTCCTGTCTCTCCACATCTAAAACTTCTATCTTATCTCTATATTTCGGATATTTCTCTATAAAGTTATTTATGCTAAATTCCAAACCACACCTGTTGGCCCCAAAATTTAACGGTACCCCTATTATTTTTGTTTTCAAAATATTCAGCTCCTTAATTTTCTTTATTTATTGTCATTTGGGTCTCAAGAGCAATATAATTGAGTTCTTCAGCAGTAAATTCACTGCTATCAGATTTTTCTTTACCTTCTTTTTTTACACAATTTTTATTTTAATCTTCCTTTTACTTCTTCTACTGTTAAGTTTGTCTCAAGGGCAATATAGCTCAGTTCTTCCTCGCTAAATTGTCTGCTATCAGATTTTTTGTTAACCATATTTTTTATATACGATCTTCTTATCTTATCCATATTTAAGTCAATAGCTTTTATCATCTTTGGGTGTTCCGGCAATATTATACTCTTTCCGGGAACTTCATCTCTGGGATTACCAAAATACAGATCTATTCCGTTATCCCTTGCAAAGGATAACTGTGGCTGAATATGCTTTCCAGCACCTGTATACTCTGTTTCCTGCACCACTATTATTTCATCTTTATCCATTTCCTGAGCTATGGAAAAAGCTGCTGCCAGAGATGTATTCCCTGCCGGCCCTCTCTCCAGTCACTCTAACTGAGCTAGGGATTCTGTCATATAAAATACTTCTCCCTGGGTTATTGTTACATACCGATCCATATATCTAAGGGGTCTGGCTGCCGATCTGGGAACATCTGACCTATCCGGATTAGTTGTAAATGGTATTCCAAATCCAGTATGTCCTGTTGTAAATGATTTCTTATTAAAATCACTGTCCGATGCCATGTGCAGTCCCTTTAAATTTACACTTGCTCCTACTACTTTTACACCTTCTGCCCCTGCTTTTATAATCCCCCGGGCAGTTCCAGTAAGGTTTCCCCCTCCTGCATTGGTACACACCACTACATCGGGCTGTTTACCGGTTTTTTCAACTATCTGCTCCACCAGTTCCGATCCAAGAGTCTCTACCCCTGCGATACCAAAGGGAGTATAGAGGGAAGCATTAAAATATCCTGTTTCTTCCAGTAAGTTTAAGAAGGAATAAAATAGTTCAGGTCCTACAGTCAGCTGGACTACCTCAGCCCCATATGCCTCACACTTTCTGGCTTTTTCCACAATTTCAGGCTGGCCTTTGCCGGTGCTGTCATAGCACTCCTGCACTATTATACATTTTAATCCCAGCATGGCTGCCTGAGATGCTACCGCTGCTCCATAGTTTCCAGAAGTTGCAGCAATAACTCCTTTATATCCAAGCTTTTTAGCATGATATACTGCTGTGGCAGCACGCCTGGCCTTAAAACTTCCAGATGGGTTGGATGCCTCATCTTTTAAGAATATTCTGGCTCCCTTTCCAGCTGGAGCCATTTTTCTAGCTAAATTAGTTAAAT
>CAZUGM010000262.1:0-2632 GCA_964619915.1 uncultured Fusobacteriaceae bacterium
ACCTCGTTGGTTAAAAGAGCTGCTCTCTGGGCATTTTTATCTGTATAGCTCAATTTAATAAACTCTGTATCGTCTATGGGAGTTACTTTCAATGAGTTTGCTATACCTTCCGGTTCCATATCCAGATCTAATTTCCTGATTACACTTCTCATAATACTCTTACTCTTGGCTATCTCTGTATAGGATGATACCAACTTCTGGTTTTTAGAGATCTCAGCATTATCTAAGTTATTCACCGAGTAGATCTGCCCGCTGGATACCATAAGAGTGGCTTCGGTCTGATATATATCCGGTCTTGTAATGGCAAAAATAGCCCCCAATACAATTACCGGCAATGCAGTCATCGCAATAAGTTTCCAACTTCTAATAAGGATGAAAACCAGATCCATGAGTTCTATCTCATCATCATCGTCTTCCCATTGGTATCTCAAATCTTCCTCTCTTTTTTTTCTTTTCAACCTCTTTCCTCCTCTTTTTTTCTTTATTTATATTTTTTATATTTCAACAAACATTCTACCATATTTTTTTTTTTTTTTTTACATTTCTTAAGTTTTTTTTAATTTTTCTGTTTTTTTTTATATCGACTATAAAAGATAATTAAAAATAGGAAGGGCAATGTCCTTCCTATTTTTAATTATCTTTTAATTTTTAAATCTCTCCCTTAATATAACTATCATAATATTTATATTCCTCATACCCATATTCATTGACATATACATTTTTATCTATCTTATTTATTACGACCCCGTAAATTTTGGCTCCAGCCCGTTCCAGTATTTTTTTTGCACGAAGCAGCTGTTCCTTTGTCACCATATCATACCCGCAGATATAGATTACCCCATCTGCATACTCTGAAAGTATTGCTGCGTCGGTAGCTATGGTAAGAGGAGGCGTATCCAACACTACCAGATCATATCTCTTTCTCAGTTCTTCCAATACCTCTTCAATCCTGTCTCCCAAAAATAGTTCCGTTATATCCCCATTTAGATGCTTTGATGGCAAAATATCTAAATTCTTTTCAAATCCTTTTACGATAACCTCATTTAATTTTTTTTTTCCTAAAAGTACACTCTCTATACCATTAGTTATCTTTATTTTTAACTCGCCAAAGGGTCTGAATCTTCTCATATCACAGTTTACCAGGATAACCTTTTTTCCTGTTGTAGCCACAGACATAGCATAATTTATCGATATGGTAGTCTTTCCTTCATTTGGAATGGTGCTGGTAAATATTATCATTTTTTTTAATTTTTTTTCCAAAAAATGTATATTACTTCTCAAAACTCTGAATGCTTCCAATAGAAAATTATCAGACTTTCTTTTTAAAAATATGTTCAATTTTATCCCCCCCTTTTTTAATCAATCATTTAAACCTTAACCTTTCCTCCAGAATAAACCTAAATTCCAATTTTTTCTAAAAAAATGCAGATCAAAAAAAAAGATCTGCAACTGGCTGCCATTTTAAAGGCCCTATAGCTTTGCGTCACAGGATTTCTCCTGTTTTGCCTGTATTTTTAAAATCTATTATTTTCAGCATTTCCCCTTCAACCTTATCTTGAACCTTATAAAATTAAAAAATCACACAATAACAGATCAATGCTCTTCATTTTAACACTTTTCTCTATTTTGTTTAAGTTTTATTTTCAGATCATCGATTTAAATACCGATATTTTTTCCACTACTTAAATTTCTTAGACAAAAAAAGAAGGCAGCTTTCGCTGCCTCCTAAACAAATTAGAATTCTTTTCTAAATATATTTTGAGTTCTGTCTGGACCTACTGAGATCATAGTAATTTCACATCCAATTATTTCTTCCATTCTGGCTACATACTTTTTACAATTTTCAGGTAACTCATCGTATTCTCTGATTCCTGTGATATCTTCAGACCATCCTGGTAATGTTTCGTATACAGGTGTAGCTTTTTCAGTCATCTCGATAGCTGATGGTATAGTAGTCCATACATTCCCGTCTATCTCATACCCTACACATATGTTTATTTCATCCATTCCGCTCAATACATCTATCTTTGTTACCACTACATCTGTAAGACCGTTTACCATTACAGCATATTTACCTACTACACCGTCTAACCATCCGCATCTTCTTGGTCTACCAGTAGTTGCACCAAATTCGCTTCCAATTGCTCTTAATTTTTCTCCAGTTTCATCATTTAATTCAGTAACGAAAGGTCCCTCTCCTACTCTGGTAGTATATGCTTTCATAACACCGATTACTCTGTCGATCTTAGAAGGTGCTACACCTACACCTGTAGTTACTCCACCAGCAGTTGGTGAACTAGAAGTTACATATGGATAAGTTCCATAGTTGATATCTAGCATCATAGCCTGAGCTCCCTCAAACATTACTACCTTGTCGTTGTCCAATGCTTCGTTGATCTCAGGAACAAAGTCAGCAACTCTGTGCTTTAATTTTTCAGCATACTCAGTAAAGTCTGCCATGATTTTGTCATAACTCATAGCTTCTGTATTATATATCTTTGTAAATAATTCATTTTTCTCATCTAAGTTTATCTTTAATTTTCTTCCTAATGCTTCCATATCCAATAAGTCTACTGCTCTTATTCCACATCTAGCGATCTTATCAGCATAACAAGGTCCTATTCCTCTCTTT
>CAZUGM010000263.1:0-2556 GCA_964619915.1 uncultured Fusobacteriaceae bacterium
TCCCCTTTTTTTACAAGTTCTTCTAGACCTGTAAAATCAGCTATAGAATGATCTTTTACATCTGGTACAATCAATATATCTGCTAATTCTTTGGCTTTTTCAAATTGTTTTTCACTCTTATAAGTCGTCATTTTTTCTAAGACTTCAAGAATATTTGAATTATCTTTAATCATATTAGAATCTGCACTTATGTCTACAGCAATCACAATGTCTGCTCCCATTTCAATTACTTCTCTAACCGGTAAATTTTCAATTAATCCTCCGTCAACATAGTATTCCCCATTATCCTCTACTGGATCTAAGATCGTTGGTATAGCCATACTCATGAAGACAGCTTTAGCCAGATCCCCTTCTCCAACAACATATCTCTCTCCAGTATTAATATTTGTAGAGACTGCCCTAAAAGGAATTTTCAGGTCATCAAAGTCATCTACTCCTTCCACTCTCATAAGTAGTGATTTTAATTCCAAATAAAAGGCCTCACCAGTCAATACCCCCTTTGGAAATTTCAGGTTATAATTTTCATCCATCTCCAGATTAAGTATGTATTTTTCTTTTTTTCTTTTAGACTTAAAGGAAGTATATTTCCTAGCCTTCTTATCACTTTTGAAAGAATCCCAGTCTATGTTAAATATGATTTTTTCTATCTCATCTGCTGTATAGCCTACAGCATAAAGTGCTCCTACTATACTACCGAAACTTGTCCCGGTTATATAATCTATATTGATATTATATTCTTCCAACATCTTTAAAACACCTATATGAGCCACTCCCTTGGCTCCTCCTCCACTGAGAACCAGACCAATCTTAGGAGAAGTTTCCATATTTTTATTTTTTTCCAAGAGCTCAGAGTACAAAACTTTTAATTCTTCCAATTCCGTTTCCTTACCGGATATCTTCTGTTCCAATATTTTTAATTTTCCATTCCCAATTTCCTCTGAATATCCTGTTAAAAAGATTAATGCAAATAAGAAAATAGCTATCTTAAACTTCATGATCTCCTCCTTATATTGAAAAATCTTTATAATCGAATACAAAAATTATGAAACCTTCCCTCGTAACCTTTTAGCCTATGAATTTATTATTCTGTGTGCCGTGGCAATAGCTACTTCATTTAGATGTAGTATTCCAATATTTAGTAGTACTGCTACAGAAATATCCTCATCTATTTTAACCAGTGAGATCTTCCCTCCCACATTAAAACCATTAGTTTTACTGCTGACTTGATTTAGAGCATCTCTTACAGCTCCTACTATAATCCCGTTATGACTTCTATTATCTTCCACCAATCCATTTTTTATTGCAGCCACTATGGAATTTTCTATTATTTTAATGGTCATATCCGGCATCTTTCCCCCTATATTTACAGCTGCTGTTAATATTCCATTTTTTTTGTATTCTTCCTTTAATTTTTTTTCCTCTTCCCTGGTTGTAAGTACCATCTTTATAGCTATCTTAGAAATTTCATAACTTTTTTCCTTCATTTTTTTCCCCCTATTTTTATTTTCTTAGAAAAAGGGCTACCCTTTTTAAGGTAACCCTTTTATATTATTTCTCTTCTTCTGTATCTGTATCTATTTTTTTCTCTTCTACTTCACTTTCATCTTTAGAGGCTGTTTCAGTTTTCTCAACTTCTAAAGTTGAATTATCTAAATCAGAAGTTATTTGTTCTTCTTCCGCTTCCTTTTTAGTTAATTCTTCTTTTAGTTCATCTAGCCCTTTAGCAACTACATCTGCTAGTGGTTTTAATGGTTCTAATTCTCCACCATCCATAAGAATCTGAAGTTCTTCTCCGGTTATTGTCTCTCTTTCCAATAACGATTTAGATATTTTATCTAAAAGATCATAATTATCTCTAAGGGTAGTTTTAACCTCATCGTAGGCATCATTGATCATCTTTCTGATCTCTTCATCTATTGATTTGGCGGTTTCCTCTCCGTAGATCTTATTTTGGAACATATCTCCCTCTTTGGTAGCATCCAATAGGATCGGTCCAAATCTATCAGACATCCCTAATTTAGTAACCATAGCATGGGCTATACCTGTAGCTCTTTCTATATCATTACTAGCTCCAGTTGTAATATCTCCAAAGACTACCTCTTCAGCTGCTCTTCCACCTAATAATCCCCTTATATCAGCCAGATATTCTTTTTTGCTTCTCAAATATCTATCCTCTGTGGGTAAACTCATTGTATAACCAAGAGCTGCCATTCCACGAGGTACTATAGTTACCTTATGAACAGGATCTACTATATCTTTATAGAATGATTGGATCATTGCATGTCCAACTTCATGATATGCAACTATGTGTTTTTCTTTTTCTACTGTCACCCTTGATTTTCTAGCTGGACCAATAGATACTTTTTCAGATGCTTCCTCTAAATCTTCCATCATAATGATATCTCTATGCTGTCTAGCTGCTAATATAGCCGCTTCATTTAATAAGTTGGCAAGATCTGCTCCTACAAATCCAGGAGTTTTTTTAGCTAGTGTATGCAAATCTACATCTTTTCCTATTTTTTTCCCTTTAATGTGTACGTGTAATATAGCTTCTCT
>CAZUGM010000264.1:0-2535 GCA_964619915.1 uncultured Fusobacteriaceae bacterium
TAATTCCATCAGTTTTTATTCCTCTCTCCAATAAAATTTGAGCAATAAATGACCCCATACTGTGTCCCAATATAAATAGCGGTTTATCATCTCTGATTTCTTCAATAGAATCAATAATCTCCTCCAGAGAACTCTTAAATTCATCTTTTATCAGCCCTAATTCATCTAGATTTCCTATATTGCTACCATGCCCCATATGATCAATGACAACCACCCTGTACCCATTATCCTTCAGGAAATCAGCAGTTTCTTCATATCTTTTGGAGTATTCAGCCATACCATGGATTATAAATACAGTTCCTTTTATAGTTATAGTTTTAGGAGGTTCCCACAACCTAATTATTTTTTTCATATCCAGCACCCCCTCTCCCTTCTATTATTTAATTTAATTATATTGTAATTCTCAGTTTTTTCCTAATTTGTATAATATTTTATTACCCATAAAAAAAATGAGACCCATTCAAGGTCTCATCTCATAATTAATTTTGTCCTACATATGCTTTATCAACGACAACGCTTCTTCCCTGGTTGCAAGATTAGTTCTAAATATTCCCCTTACCCCAGATGTTATTGTCTTTGATCCTGGTTTTTGTATTCCCCTCATAGTCATACACATATGCTCGGCTTCTATCACAACCAATACTCCCTTTGCACTGAGTTTCCCCATTAAAGCCTCTACTATTTCACTGTTCAGACGCTCTTGAAGCTGTGGTTTTTTCGATGCTACATCCACTACTCTGGCTAATTTACTCAATCCTGTTACCTTCCCATTTTCTGGAATATAGGCTATGTGTACCTTTCCGTAAAACGGTAATAAGTGGTGTTCACATAATGAATAAAACTGAATATCCTTCACTATGACCATATCATTATGCTCCACATGGAAAAATACAGAAATTTCATCTGCCGGATCCTTATGCAGTCCCCCGCAAATTTCACCAAACATTCTGGCCACTCTGTCTGGGGTCTCAAGGAGTCCCTCTCTATTCACATCTTCTCCCATACCTTCTAGGATTAATTTTACTCCGTCCATTATCTTGTTCTTATCCATAAAACTGCCTCCTCACTTTCTAACTGCCTTTATAATTTTCATAAAATATCTATAGAAATATTCCTAATTTATAGTTTTTTTACATTTTATCATATTTCCCTTTTAAAATCACCCAAAATTACCCCTAAACAAATTGTGATTCTCTAAAAAAATTAAAATACCCAACCCACAAAAATATTTTTTTAGAGACTAAAAAAACACTTCACTTTCCCCTTTGTATTATGAACACATTTCTTGTAATAGCTAGATAAATAGTATATAATATGTCGTTAAAGACTGTTATGAGGAGGAAAAAAATGAAAGAAAATTTAATCCCTAAAAAAATTGTAGAAGAATTAAATAAATATATAATTTCTCAAGAAGATGCAAAAAAAAATGTAGCTATTTCACTCAGGAATAGATACAGAAGGAAGCAGATTTCAGACATGAAGTTAAAAAATGAAATTACTCCTAAAAATATAATTTTAATCGGACCTACAGGTGTCGGTAAGACTGAGATTGCCAGAAGATTAGCCACTATTACAAATTCTCCATTTATCAAAGTAGAAGCTACTAAATATACCGAAGTAGGATATGTAGGAAAAGATGTAGAATCTATGATAAAGGACCTTGTTTCCATCACATTTAACAAGTTAAAGTCCGACAAAATAGAAACACTGAGAGAAAAATACAGGGAGTCTACCCTTCTTAAAGTAGCTAAACTTATAAAACCTTATGGTACGATCAACCCCGATGAAAAAGATATCCTGTTAGAAGAGATAAGGTCCGGGAAGTATGATGACCAAGAAATTGAAGTTGAAAAACATCAAACCTCCGATGCTCCAATGGTTGAAGTTTTTGCCACAGGGAATGAATCTGAGGAAGATGGTGTAAAGGGTATTATCGATAATATTATGAACTCTTTCCCAGGTGGAAAGAAAAAAATAGTTAAGATGAGCGTTAAAAATGCCATTGAATATTTTTTAAGGAATGAGATCGAACAAAATATAGATATGGAAGAATTAAAACCTCTGGCTGTAGAAAAAGTAGAGGAAGATGGGATTATCTTTATAGACGAGATCGATAAGATCGCTGAAAGAGAAGGCAGTAACAGTGAGGTTTCACGTCAAGGTGTTCAAAGAGATATCCTGCCAATAATTGAAGGTACCACAGTCATGACAAAATATGGTTCTGTCCGAACTGAACATATTCTATTTATTGCAGCCGGTGCTTTTACTCAGGCCAGCCCCAGTGACTTAATGCCTGAATTACAGGGAAGATTTCCTATAAAAGTAAGATTAAATACTTTAAATAAAGATGATTTTGTGAAAATCTTGACTGAAATAGACTTCAACCTGTTAACTCAGTATCAAGAATTACTAAAAACCGATAAAGTCAATTTGAGTTTTACAAAAGGTGCTATAGAAGAAATAGCAGAAATAGCTATCGACCTCAATGAAGACATTGAAAACATAGGGGCAAGAAGATTATCAGGTGTTATTGAG
>CAZUGM010000265.1:0-2517 GCA_964619915.1 uncultured Fusobacteriaceae bacterium
TCTTTTTGGATCTCACAGGCTTTTGCATAGGCATCATCATATACAGAACCGTGTAATACTACCTCAGCACCAAAGTTTTTAGTCGCTGCCACCTTTGCCAGTGGTGCGATCTCCGGCATCACTATAGTTGATTTTATTCCTAACTTAGTTGCACTAAGTGCCACTCCCTGAGCATGGTTTCCAGCTGAAGATGCAATTACACCTGCTGCCTTTTCTGCATCACTTAGGTTGCTTATCTTGTTAAAAGCTCCTCTAATCTTAAACGATCCTGTCAATTGAAGATTTTCTGTCTTCAAATAAACATTTCCCCCTGTGATCTTACTCAGTTCCTTACACTCTAACAAACAAGTATCTTTTATAACCGGTTTTAAAACTTTTTGTGCCATTTGAATATCTTCTAACCTTACTTTATGCATAATTAAATCCCCCGAATAATTTTTTAGTATTAAACTCCTTAAAACTATTATATAACTAAAGGGTAAAAAAATGCAACATTTTTCGTTAAAAAATATCATTTATTTATACTCTTTTATGTCAATACTCTGTTTATTTGTTCCATTTCTATTACAAAATCCCCGTTTTCCAATATCTCTTCCTCTAATAATTTATTTTTTATTTCATTATAAATATCCTCTCCCAGGATATTTTTTAGGGTTTCACCATAGGTAACTATAAATGGTTTAAAGTCATCTTCAAGGAAGCCATTTGGATTTTCCCTTCTAAAAATCGGACTCATGGCAAAGTCTATATTTATACAAGATTTTGTATAAAAATTCTCAATTGTGAAATTGTTGGTAAAATCGTCAGGCAGTGTAAAGTAGAGAGTGTTTGTCTTTTCATCCAATATTATCTCCAACGGCCATATGCTGCATATGAGTGGTTTATTCTCTATAATTTCCTTGGGACTCATATTTTTATCCAGACAGATCGAATGAAGGGAGCACAGAGTCTGTCCATTTTTAGGAGTGTATGCACAGGCACACAGGTCAACCTCATTGCCTAAATATTTAGAAGGGACCAATACATCCTCCTCTAATATCATATCTTCTATCTCATCCCTGTCGTTACCCAGCTCCTCCAATATATCCAGAGTCTTGGTAAGTTTATTATAACTCTCTTTATTTTCCAATATAAATTTTCTGATTTTTTTATTGAATATTGCCGGAGCATCCCCACAGCAGTGTTCAACACAATTAAAACAGTCAAAATTAGTTAAATTTGCAAACATTGCATAGTCTATAACGGCATTGAACTCCTTCCCCTTTAGGGTAACTTTAGTTTCTATGGTATCTATTCCGCTGAAATACCTTCTGATCCTCTCCTCAATTTCCTGGCTGACTGTATCCAATCCACCCTTTGGGTGGTCTGTAAATAAAAAATATTTCATTTCTTTTCTCCTTTTAATTTATATTAATTTTAAATTTTTTTGACATAAATCTATATCTACCCTCTCTAATTCAAAAGACCTGACACAAACTAAACTCTGATTTTTCAACTTTGAAAGTGATTATACTTTGTACTTTCATATTAACTAGAGCGCAGTGAAACGAGGACTGTAGATTTCAAAGCTCGTATATTAAGATCCTGCTCATGAACATTTTCAAAGTTTGGCACTTTTTGGTTACTTTTTTTTTCTACAGAGAAAAAGTAACTCGTATTAAAGGCGAAACCTTTAGAATTTCCTTACACTAATCTCACTGAGTTTTAAATATTCTTTTTGAGCTCTTTCACTTCACCTTCGGTTTCCTTGATGGGAGGAAGAGTTTATCAGCAATTACCCTTATGCCTTGTTAGTTGTTACTTTCCTGTCCACTGGATCAGATCCCGTGTTTTTTCAAAACTTTCCCCATTCAAAAAATCTTTTGGATTTTTTAAGTTTCCGCATATTGCAGGATGATTATGTTCTATTATCCGGGATTTCTCAATATATTTTTTATATCTTCCGGCTTTAGCTCCCCAGAGTAAAAATATCATATCATTATTTTTTTTCTCTATAAATCCTATGAGTTTTTCTGTGAAATTTTCCCATAATTTAATATGGCTTCCTGAATTTCCTATCTCCACTGTCAGTGCAGTATTTAAAAGGAGGACCCCCTGGGATTCCCAGGATTTAAAAAGTTTATTTGGGGGCAGGATATCAAAGGTTTCATTATTTATTTCCTTTCTCAGTCTGTCTATTGAAGGGATCTCTCCCATATAGGTTTTATAGATTAATTTCACCATATTTTTTAACGAGGTATTTACCCCCTTGTCCATCCATGAATCTTTCTCTACCTCAAATGCCAGGCCTGTAGCCACTCCTTTCTGTGGATACGGATCCATGGCCAGAAGCACTATCTTTACCTTGTTCAGATCATCTCTGAATACTTTAAATATATCTTCTCTGGCAGGAGTATAGTTATCTATCATTTCTATTATCTTCTCAACTTCCTGTACTATCTCTAAAGTAAAAAATTCATGATAGCTATCATGAATTTTATTATCACTACTTTCTATCGGTAATCCAACCAATGTTAA
>CAZUGM010000266.1:0-2482 GCA_964619915.1 uncultured Fusobacteriaceae bacterium
AAAATAAAATATCTTTCATGTACAATTTTACTTCACTAGTAATATTTTGTCAATAATTCATTATTTTTTTTTTAACTTTATCTCTTTTTACACTTTTTTCGTTCTTAAAACATCATATATAACCATTTCAATACATTTAAATACTTTTTTCACTTAATATTATCGAGTTAAAAACCTTTGAATCTCTAAGTTTTTGTATGATTATACTTTACAAATACACCTATGTTTCTATATTTTTCGGACACCTCTGATTAATTTGATTTTTTTTTAATTCAATCGGTTCAAAGATGAAACATTACCTATTTTTATGTTTAAATAAAAAAAAAGCTGCCAGATTAATCTGGCAGCCTTAAAATTATTTAACTATTGCTAATGTATCTCTAGCGATTACTAATTCTTCATTTGTTTGGATCTTATAGATAGCTACTTTAGAAGTTTCTGTAGATAATTTTACAGATCCTTTCTTTCTTACTGAGTTAACAGCTTCATCTAATTCTACACCCATAAATTCTAATCCTTCTAAAGATTTAGATCTTATTAAGTTAGAGTTTTCTCCAATTCCACCTGTGAAACAGATCATGTCTACTCCACCCATAGCTGCTGCGTATGATGCGATGTAAGCTCTGATTCTATAAGTCATCATATCGATAGCTAATGCTGCTCTTTCATCTCCAGCTTCTCTTGCAATTTCAAGGTCTCTACAGTCAGATGACTTTTCGAAAATCCCTAATATTCCAGATTGCTTGTTCATTCTAGTATCGATCTCTTTGTCAGTTAATTCTCTCTTAGCTTTGATAAATAATGCTGCAGCCGGGTCGATATCTCCACATCTAGTTCCCATCATTAATCCTTGTAATGGAGTTAATCCCATTGAAGTATCTACTGATTTACCATCTTTAACAGCTGAGATAGATGCTCCGTTTCCTAAGTGACATACGATTACCTTTGAGTTAGCTGGGTTTCCTAATAAATCGTTAGCTAATCCTGCTACAAATTTATGAGAAGTTCCGTGGAATCCGTACTTTCTTACTTTTAACTCTGCATAGTCAGCATATGGTAATGGATACATAAATGCTTTTGCTGGCATAGTTTGGTGGAATGCTGTATCAAATACTGCTACGTTAGGCTTTCCAGGAATAAGTTCCATACAAGTTTTTACACCTAATAAGTTTGCTGGATTATGTAATGGAGCTAAGTCGTTGTTAGCTTCTATTCCTGCCATTACTTTTTCATCTAATAATACAGATGTTGTGAATTCTTCTCCACCATGTACTATTCTATGTCCAATTGCGTCAACTTCATTGATGTCCGCAATTACTCCGTGCTCTCCTGTTAATGTGTTTAATACTAACTCTAAAGCTTCCTTATGTGTAGGCATATCATGCTCTAACTCTAATTCAAAATCCGTAGCTGGTACTTCGTACTCAAATTTAGATCCGTGAATCCCTATTCTGTCACATAGACCGATTGCGAATACCTCTTCAGTTGTTGGGTTGATTAGTTGGTACTTTAAAGATGAACTACCACAGTTAATTACTAAAACTTTCATTAATTATTTCCTCCTAGATTTTATTTTGATGATATATATTTCACTTATCATCTATATTATTTTTGTAGGAGCCATCTCTAACTCCTACTATTTTATTTATTAGTTAGCTTGTACTGATGTTATAGCTGTTAAATTTACTATATCAGATACTGAACAACCTCTTGAAAGGTCGTTGATTGGTGCTGCTAAACCTTGTAATAATGGTCCGTGAGCTTCTGCTCCAGCTAGTCTTTGTACTAATTTGTACCCAATATTTCCTGCTGCTAAGTTAGGGAATATTAAGATGTTAGCATTTCCAGCTACTTTTGATTCAGGTGCTTTTTTAGCTCCTACTGCAGCTACTAATGCTGCGTCAGCTTGTAATTCAGCTTCGAATTCGAAGTCTACATTACTTTCAGCTAAGATATTTCCAGCTTCTTTTACTACATCTACTGAATCATGGTTAGCTGATCCCTTAGTTGAGAATGTCATTAAAGCTACCTTTGGCTCTATTCCTGCTACCGATCTAGCTGTTTCAGCTGCACCCATAGCAATATCAGCTAATTGAGCTGAATTTGGTTCAGGTATTACTGCACAGTCACCGAATACTAAGATATTTCCATATTCTTCAACTTTATCTTTTAATTCCATGATGAATACAGATGATACTGTCTTCATTCCAGGCTTAGTTCCTACTACTTGGAACCCTGCTCTAAGTACGTTAGCTGTAGGTGAGTCTGATCCAGATACCATTCCATCTGCATCTCCTAAAGCTACCATCATAGCACCAAAGAAGTTAACGTCTGTAGTTAAGATCTCTTTAGCTTTTTCTGGAGTCATTCCTTTTTTAGCTCTTTTTTCCACTAATTTCGCCACATAAGCATCTATATTTTCAAAAGTATTTGGATCTATTATAGTAGCTCCCTCTAAGTTAGCTCCTGCTTTTGCTGCTTC
>CAZUGM010000267.1:0-2453 GCA_964619915.1 uncultured Fusobacteriaceae bacterium
TATTTTTAATATTCGTCGTCCTGTGAGATAAGAAGGAAAAGAGAGTTCTCGAAATATCTTTTTATCATCTACTGTGCAGTTGTTCTCTACATTCAGAGATCAAATTTTATTTACTAAAAAAGGGAGATGATAATTATTATTGTCTCCCTTTAAATTATAACTATGTTATTTAGATTTCCCTGGTATTGCATCTAAAAGAGATTTCGTATAGGAATCTTTTGGATTACTATATAAATTTTTAGCTTCATTTATCTCTATAATCTTCCCTTCTTTCATCACCGCTATCCTGTCACACATATAGTAAACCACATTTAAATCATGGGAGATAAAAAGATAGGTCAGTCCCATTTTCCTTTGAAGTTTTTTCATGAAATTTAATATTTGTGCCTGAACCGATACATCCAGGGCAGAGACAGCCTCATCTGCTATAACAAAGTCAGGCTCACACATAAGGGCTGCCAGAATTGCAACTCTTTGCCTCTGTCCCCCTGAAAGTTCATGGGGATATTTATTCAATAAACTTTCATCGAAACCTGCTATCTCCAGCATATCCAAAATTTTTTTTCTTCTTTCATCTTTGGAGTACAGGTTATGGATTATGAGTGGTTCCATTAAGATCCATCCTATATTTTTTTTAGGATTTAAAGAGTGATAGGGATCCTGGAAGATCATTTGAATACTTTTCCTCATATTTTTGAGTTCCTGTCCCTTTAATTCATCTATATTCTTCCCCTTATAGATTATCTCCCCGTCATCAATATTAAGAAGCTTACTTATAAGATTTCCAGTTGTAGATTTACCACATCCTGACTCCCCTACAAGACCAAATATTTCCCCTTTTTTTATCTCAAAAGAAATGTTATCCACAGCTGCCTTGGAATCTTTAAGTTTAAAAAAACCGGAATTTCCAAAACTCTTTTTTAAATTTTTTATTTGAAGTATATTTTCCATTATCTTCACCTACGTATATAAACATCTGACCAGATGTCCATCCTTTTTTTCTAAAAGTTCTGGTAAAATTTCATGACATCTTTCCTTTGCCATGGGGCACCTTGCAGCAAAAGGACATCCGCTTTCCCTCTCCGACAGGGTAGGAACCCTTCCCGGGATGGAATAAAGTTCATTTCCTTTGTGGAGCGGGTTTGGTATAGCATTCAGAAGACATTTGGTATATGGATGCTTTGCATCTCTTAATTCCTCTATGACTTCTACAATGTGCCCTGCATACATTATTGCTATTCTGTGGCAGAGATCTCCTACCAGATCCAAGTCATGGGAGATAAAAAGAAGGGAGTTATCCTTTTTTTTATTGATCTCTTTCAGCAGATCTATAATTTGAGTCTGTGTACTGACATCCAGTGCTGTTGTTGGCTCATCAGCTATTATTAATTTTGGCTCACATGCTATAGCCATGGCAATAACTACCCTCTGCCTCTGACCCCCGGAAAGTTCATGGGGGAATTTTTTATATGTATCTTCTAATTCCTTTAAATTTACCTCTTCCATGAGTTCCAGAGTTTTTTGTTTTCTCTCTTTTTTAGATAGAGATGTATGAATTTTTAAGATCTCACCTATCTGTTTCCCTACCCTGTGAAGGGGGTTTAGTGCTGTGAGAGGCTCCTGAAAGATCATGGAAATTTCCCGTCCTCTGATACCGGCAATCTCTTTTTTTGAAAGATTTAAAATGTTTTCACCTAAAAAATTAATTTCACCACTGAGGGTTGCGTTTTTCCTTAAAAGTCTCATAACAGCAAGGGAGGTAAGACTCTTCCCGCATCCGGACTCCCCAACCAATCCCATAATCTCACCTTTTTTTACACCAAAGGAAAGGTTGTTGACGGCCTGCAGTTTTGTCTTTTCATTAAAATATATATTTAAATTTTTAATTTCAATAGTCATCTTCTCTCCTACCTCTTTTGATATCCTCTTAAAAAATCTCCCAGCATATTGAGGGCCAATACAGTTAAACTAATCATTATTCCCGGTGCCAGTGTATACCAGGGAGCTATCATAAAATACATCTGTGATTCACTTAACATCCTCCCCCAGCTGGGATTGGGAGCCTGTACTCCAAGACCCAAGTAACTGAGAGCTGCTTCAGCCAGGATAGCATTTGAAAAACTCATAGTTGCAGCTACTATTACCGGGGATATAACATTGGGGAGGATGTGGTGATATATAATTCTGAGGTTGGAAGCTCCCCTTACCCTGGCAGCTCTGACGTATTCCAGCTCCTTTTCCCGGAGGAAACCACTCCTGGTTATCCTGGCAAAGGTAGGAATGGACATTATCCCGATGGCCACCATTGTATTCTCGATCCCCACTCCAAATACAGAGATGAACATAAGGGCAAATAAGATGCCGGGAAAAGCCATCATGGCATCTATTATTCTCATTATGACCTCATCTATCCTGCCGCCAAAATATCCGGAAACTGCTCCAAGGAAAACCCC
>CAZUGM010000268.1:0-2448 GCA_964619915.1 uncultured Fusobacteriaceae bacterium
ATCTTATTTATAGCCTTATCCTTTCCAAATACATTTTTTTCAGAATAGATAAATTCAAATAAATTTCTCAACTCATAGTGGTTTAAAAAATCCTCCACATTTTTTTTGTTATTAGAAGTCAGTACTCCCATCTTATGTCCCATCTTATCCAGTGATATCAAAGCTTCCTTCATTCCATCTATAAGAGGGATATCCTTCATTTTTTCAGACATTAATTTTTTTAGCCTATACAGAAGGATAGGAAATTTAATGAGAGTGATCTCATGATCTTTTAACAATTTATATATATGTTTTCCCTTTAAATCTTCTATTTCATCTTTTTCTATCTTCTTACATCTGAGTTTTTTAGCTATGTGGTTGTTGTATAGATCTATCCCCATATGCAAAGAATCTGCTATGGTACCGTCAAAGTCGAATACAAACATAGTTTTTTTCATAATCAATCCCGCTCCTCTATTTCCTAACATAATTATACCACATAAAAAAACCTTTTTTTAGAATAAAAAAGCAACATAACACTACATCCAGTTAATCATAATAAAAATTCTTAAATTATATAATAATTTCTAGATACTGTTGCGACACTATTTGTCGAGGAAAAGTATTGATAGTGATACAGATATACTTTTTGAAATAATTAAAAAAAGCGGTTTTAAAGGAATATTCATTAAAACCGCTATCTATTTAATTTATTTAGACAATAATTCTACTGTAGATAGTGCAACAATTATCCACATAGTAGGCTTAACTGTTTTAACCTTTCCAGATAAAATCTCTATAACTGCATATGAGATAAATCCAAAGGTAATTCCTGTACTGATACTGTATGTCAGTGGCATTAAAATTATTGTTAAAAATGCAGGTATAGCAACCTCTATCTTGTGCAGGTCGATATCTATAAGATTTTTAAACATATATACTCCTACAATAATAAGTGCCGGTGCCGTAGCAAATGCCGGTACGACTCCTATTACCGGAGTAAAAAACATAGCCAGGAAAAATAGGAGTGCTGTTGTAGCAGATGTAAGTCCTGTTCTTCCTCCTTCAGCAATTCCAGAAGCAGACTCTACAAATGTAGTGGTAGTACTCGTCCCCAATAATGACCCTATTACAGTGGCTGCTGCATCGGCTTCCAATATCTTACTTACATTTTCAATCTTTCCTTTTTCATCTATCATCTCAGCTTCATTGGCACAGGCTACAATAGTTCCAACTGAATCAAATAAGTCTACAAACATAAATGAAAATATTGGACCGATCATAGATAATTTCAAAGCTCCTAATATATCTAATTTAAAGGCAATTGGTGCTATACTCGGTGGAGTAGACATTATTCCGTTTGGTAGTTCTACATACCCTAAAACCATTCCTAAAACAGTAGTTATAACTATTCCTATTAAGATTCCACCCTTTACCTGTTTTATCTCCAGTCCACCCATAATTGTAAGACCTATCAGTCCTAAGATTACAGTAGGGCTTAGAGGACCTAATCCTACTAAAGTTGCCGGGTTAGCTATAATCAACCCTAAATTTTTCATCCCGATAAATGCAATAAATAATCCAATACCTGCTCCTACAGCTAATCTAAGCTGAAGAGGTATGGCATCTATTATCTTTTCTCTAAATCCAGTCATTGTAAGTAATAAAAATACTATTCCTGATATAAATACTACTCCTAGGGCTACATTCCAAGTGGCTCCCATTCCAAATACCAAGGTATAAGTAAAAAACGCATTTAATCCCATTCCTGGTGCCATAGCTAATGGTGCATTAACCCAAAGAGCCGTTATCATTGTTCCTATAAAGGCTGCCAAACAAGTAACAGTAATCAATGCTCCCTTATCCATCCCAGTTTCACCTAATATTCCCGGGTTAACAAATATAATATAAGCCATTGTTAAAAACGTAGTTGTTCCAGCTACTACTTCCTGTTTTACATTTGTTCCATGTTTTTCCAATTGAAAAAATTTCATATGTTTCTCCCTTTTCTTAAAAATATAATTGTTAAAAATACAAAAACCCCATGCTATACACAAGGGGTTTATTATTTATAATCCAATCATAATAGTTAGAAAAACTTCTGTAAGTTTTGACTAAACCATGGAAGAAATTACAATTAATCAACCCCATAGTAAGCCATTTACGGTGACTCGTAGAAACTCCCAACCAAATTATGGGAATATATGGGTTCAAATATTTTATAACTAATATTACAATAACTTAATTAGTGATGTCAAGAATTTCTTTTTTCAGACCTGTTTTTTTTATGGAATAACATCCTGAAAATTCTATCTGATTTTCATCCAAAATCTCTCTAGACCTCTTGTAATCTGTAGGATTTATACGTAGTGACAGACCACAGCTAGATGTTATCTCCCTAGGTACAGGAATTATTCTTATATCTAAATCTACTTCTTTTAATAATTTTTCACTCTTTATCGCCATATG
>CAZUGM010000269.1:0-2442 GCA_964619915.1 uncultured Fusobacteriaceae bacterium
GGAAATAATTTGATGTTGATATCTCCCTTATTAGTTTTGATCTTTGCAATTAAATTTGTATTTGACACGCTTGTTGCCTCCTTTTGTATTGTAGTTGCGTTTTTTACGTTATTTGCTCTTCTTTTCATTACAAAAAATATGATAATTAAGATGACTATCACATTTATTGCTATTCTGGTTCCTGTATTCATATCGAAATATACCTCCATTTTAACATAGTAATTTGACTTGTGCAATATCTAGTAAAAACTAGATTAATCCATCTTTTTTACCGTTAATATCAGTAATTTTATTTGTTTTTCATTTCGGTACTAAAAACTTTTTTTAGTTCTTCCTGAGATATAGTCCCGTAGATATCATAGGTCCATTTTTTTGTCAGAGAATCCTTTAGTCCGTCCAATGCTGATTTACACTGAATAGTTTTCTTTTCCAGAGCACTCCATTTACTTCTGACAGCAACCAGTTGATCTAATATTTTCATTTGGTCATCTTCTTGGATGGCATCCCTCAACTCTGCTTCTAATTTTGACTCACTGTCTAAGATGGTATCAGCTTGTTTTAACAATTTTTCCATCTTGGATTCCAATTCCTTGATCTGGTATTTAAATAACCTTTCCACAGCTTCTGCTCCGGATTTTCCCTTTAGTTTTTCCCTTTTTTCTACCTCATCTAAGATATAGTCGATATTTATATCGTGGACCTTCATAATGTCGTTAACAATACCCATCAAAGATTCTATTTTTTTGTCATCCAGATCATCTAAATTTTCTGAGATATCGTTGGAAAATTCAAGGTATAGTTTTTCATATTTAGGAATGAATTCCAATTTAACTTTCTGCATCCCGTCATAGTCATCTAAATTTTGATAGTTCTGGTAGTCTTTGTCCATCTTCATCAAAACTTTTAATATCACCTCGCTGGCAAATTTTTTAAATTCTTTAACTTTCTCTAATTTCATATTTAAATTATCCTCCTGTTTTTATTGTTTTAATTATTACTTACTTTTAGCTATACTCCTTGCGGCTAAGATCCCTGTTGATATTGCAGCCTGGATATTATATCCTCCGGTATCACCGTCAATATCCATGATTTCACCTGCAAAATAAAGACCTTTAACTAACTTGGATTCCATGGTTTTAGGATTGATCTCCTTTAGGTTTATACCGCCCTTAGTGGCCATTCCTACATCGATACCACCTAATTTGGTTATCTCATATTGATAATCGGTGAGAAGTTTTCCCAGATCATCTCTCATTTTTTTAGTTAAGCTGGAGATCTTTATACATTCACATATTTCAGCTTCAAAAAGCATATTTTTAATAAATCTTTCAGGTAAATTATAGGTGTTTAAAAAAGTTTTAGTTAAATTTTTGCCATGAGCATTGGTATATGCGATGAAATCCTCCTTGAATTCTTCTGCGGTCATATCTATAAAATTAAATGAGATTTTATTCCCTTTTTTCATATATCTGGAGTTATCTAAAATTCCCGGGCCGCTTAGATTTTTATGGGTAAACAGTATATCTCCCTTGGAACAATTAATTTTTTTATCCATGTCAAAAACACTGATGGATATATCCTTAAAGGAAATTCCGGCTAATTCTGTGAAGGGATAATCTCTTATATATACAGGAGTAAGACATGGCTTTGGTTCTACTATTTTATGTCCTAAAATTTTGGCAAATCTATACCCCTGTCCATCACTACCTGTCTGAGGAAATGTGATTCCTCCGGTAGAAAGCAAAATGTTTTTAGAGCTGAATTCTCCTAAATTTGTGTTTAAGATAAAACTATCCTTATGTGTTATAGATGATACCTCACACTTCTCTACTATATCGACACTGTATTTTTTACACAGGGAATAGAGAAGCTCTACAACATCTACAGATCGCTTGGTTATAGGGAAAATTTTTCCGTCTTCCCTGGGAACTAATTCCAATCCATGATCTTTAAAGAAATTTTGCAGATCTTCAGGAGAATATTTATAGATTGCTGTCCGTAAAAATTTTCCGTGGTCTCCATATTTAGTTAAAAATTCTTTAATCTCTCCAGTATGGGTTATATTGCACTGACCCGAACCTGCTACCAGTATTTTTTTACCCATTCTATTTTTTTTTTCTAAAATTGCAGTTTTAACCCCCAGACTTCCTGCATATATTGCAGAAAATATACCTGCGGGTCCTCCACCTACAACTATATATTCATATGTTTTCATAAGTACTTCCTTTTTTATTAATTATATTTAGATTATATAGTATATCACAGTTGACAAATAAATTTATAATTTATCTTTAAAAATATTTATAAAAAAATGTTGACACTTTATTTGAAATGGGTTATTATAAATTTGTAATTAATACAAAGTTAAGATCAAAACAAAAATAAACTATAGGGAGTGAAGTGAAATGGCAAAGATGAGATGTACAGTATGTGGAGAAATAT
>CAZUGM010000270.1:0-2387 GCA_964619915.1 uncultured Fusobacteriaceae bacterium
CCATCCGATAAATCCAATAGTATGAATGCAGCAATTTTCCCGTCTTCTACAATGGGTAAGCCCCCATATCCCATCCTATACATCACCTTATAAGCCAGTTTAATTTTGGTATCTTTTAAGATGGTTTTAACCGGAGTATTCATTATGTCTATAGATCTTTTACTGGGTTTAATCACTGTTTTTATACTTTTTTTTATGTCTGCATACAATTTTTCTAGATTTTGACCTCTGACTACACCTGAAACAGCATATTCATGTCCTCCCACCTTATAATCTTTTAAAATTTCAGCTACATTTATCTTATTTGAAGATCTCCCTATTATACTCACTCTTTTATCATTTCCACATAAAATAATACACAGACTTGATTTTTCCAGATACTGTATCTTATTTATCAGCTCATCCATGCCAAAAATAAAATCATCGCTTTTATAATAGGTCAGCTGTGCTATCTCTCCATCGATATCGATGAATTCTGAATTTTCTATAAGTTCTATAAATATTTCCAGCTGCTCCTTTTCCAATCCTTTTTGAACATATTCGTTGACCTTGGACAGGTCCCCGTTTTTTTGCAGCAGATAGGATGCCATCTCCAAATCCTTTGGGGTAGTGCTGTCAAAACTAAAGTTTCCTGTGTCTTCATAGATCCCCATAAGACCCAGGGTAGCCTCTATCTCATCGAATTTAATATTTGGGTCATTTTCCAGGAGAACTTCTAATATATTGGTGGTATTAGATCCGTAATTTTTCCTGATAATCCTCTTATTTTTTATATCATTTTCGCTGATCCTATGGTGATCATAGATTACAACCTCTACATCCTCCCTGTCCAATAGTTGTTCAAACAACCCTATCCTGTTTTTCTTTGAAGTGTCTACAACTATGAGTTTAGTTACCTTGTCCATCTGGATATCTTTTATTTTTTTCACATGTAAAAAATTTTGATACAGGTTAACAAAAGCTTTCACACTTTTCCCTATATGCCCCGGAAAAACCAGTATTCCATTGGGGTATAATTTTTTTATTAAAACCATAGAAGAAAGTGCATCTAAATCTGCATATATATGACAAGTTATTATTTCCATATCTATCACCCGCTCAATTTATATAATAATATTCTATACAATTATACACCTTTATCTATTTTTTTCTAACATTTTTTAAAAAAATTAAATATTATCTTGACAATCACATATCCTTCATTATATGATTATTCAAATAAAAAAATTAAACGGAGGTGACTATTATGTCTAAGAGACTTACTTGGTGGTGCAAAAACGAATCTAATAAATTTAATACTGAATTATTAAGTAGATCTGTTTTTGACCAATAGTTGCTGTAGTTATAGATAATTTCAACATATATTTAAAAAAATAATAATAGATATTATTGTTTTTTAGATAGAATGAAAAAAATTAATTATACAGAAGGGGTTAATCTTATGGATTAGCCTCTTTTTTTTATATAAAAATAAATTAAAAAGGAGTGAAAGAAATGAAAAAATTAATTTTAGGAATCATTTTCATCATGATCTTAGCAGGATGTGGGGAAAAAAATAAGGAAGGTAAGGTAAACGAGGATATCTCAAAAAAAATTAAAGTAGGTATCACCCAGATCGTAGAACATCCATCGCTGGATTTAATCCGAACCGGAGTGGAAGACGCTCTTAAAAACAGCAGATACAAAGATGAAATTATATTCAACTATCAAAATGCCCAGGGAGACTTTATCACAGCCCAGACTATCGCAGCCCAGTTCAATGAAAATTCTGATATTGCAGTAGCCATCACTACTCCCAGTGCCCAGGCTGCCTTAAATAAAATACAGGAAAAGCCCCTCTTTTTTACAGCGGTGACCAATCCTGTAGTAGCAGGGTTAAAGGGTAAAAACATCACAGGGGTCAGCGATATGTCACCGGTAAGGGAACAGGTAAAGCTGATACAGGAGTTACTTCCTGAGACAAAAACAATCGGGACAATATATACTACCAGCGAAGCCAATTCCACATACCTTGTACAAGAATTTACTGTAGCTGCCGAGAAAGCAGGGTATACAGTTATTGCCAGGGGAGTTACCAATGTTACCGAGATAGCTTCTGCAATGGATAGTTTAATGGGAGAGGTAGATGCACTCTATACAGCTAAGGATAATAATATCGCCTCTGCTTACAGCCTTATCGTAGATAGAGCCAATAAAGCTCATGTCCCCGTTATAGGTGCTACTAGAGATTTTACTGAAGCAGGTGCACTGGCTTCCTCTGGGATATCGGATTATCAGGTAGGATATCAGACCGGGGAGATGATCATAAGATACCTGGCCGGGGAAAAAATTGAAGAGCTGCCCATAGAGTATTTTAATGGCTCGGAATTAAATGTCAATGAACAACA
>CAZUGM010000271.1:0-366 GCA_964619915.1 uncultured Fusobacteriaceae bacterium
TTTTTTACAATTATAAATAAATATAAAAAGAAGGTATAAGGAATAAAAATAGCTATTGGTAGTGATCACGGTGGATTTGAATTAAAGGCAAAAGTAATAAATTTTTTAAAGGAAAAAGGACATGAAGTGTTGGATCTAGGATGTAATTCTACAGACTCTGTAGACTATCCTAAATATGGAAGATTAGTAGGAGAAGCGGTAGTTGAAAAAAAAGCCGATAAAGGAATTGTAATCTGCGGAACTGGAATAGGAATTTCTATTGCTGCAAATAAAGTGAAGGGTGTAAGAGCTGCACTATGTACAAACACAACAATGGCCAGATTAACCCGTGAACATAATGATGCTAACGTATTATCTATGGGAGCA
>CAZUGM010000271.1:447-2381 GCA_964619915.1 uncultured Fusobacteriaceae bacterium
AGATATCTTAGCTTTAGAAATGGTAGATGTTTTTTTAACTACTGAATTTGAAGGTGGAAGACACCAGAAAAGAATAGACCAATTAGAAGGATAATCAGATAAAATTTATATTTTAGGAGGTAGAGTTTATGAGTACATTATTTACAAAAATAATTAACAGAGAAATTCCGGCATCTATTGTATATGAAACTGACAAGGTGATTGCTTTTAACGATATCAATCCCCAGGCACCGGTTCATGTTTTGGTAGTTCCTAAAAAAGAGATACCTACATTAAATGATATTGAAACAAAAGACTGTGAATATCTAATGGAGATGTATAGTGCTATAAAGGAAATTACTAAGGATTTAAAGATTGCAGAGGATGGATACAGAGTGATAACCAACTGTAACAGCCATGGGGGTCAGGAAGTATTTCACCTGCACTTTCATATCCTAGGCGGAAAAGCATTGGGGTCTATGTTATCTTCAAAGTAATAACTTAAAAAAATCAGGTATAAGTACCTGGTTTTTTTTATTATCTAGAAAATTATAAAAACCAGGCTGTGCATATCTGGATGCAATTTTGGTATAAAAAAAGTGCGATACAAAAGTATCGCACAAGTGTTGAAGTAACTCGGTACCTCAACTTATCGACAGGCTAACGTCTCAAAAGTATTATATCATTTTTAGGAAAAAATAACAAGGTTTATCTATCTTGTTAAATTCCATGGAGTCATCCTATGCTGATTATTCCTGAAATCAGAGAAAAGATGGTGAACTTTGAGTTAATTTTTTTCATAAGAATATTTATGATTGTTTTCTAAGTTTTTATACAGAACGCTGGTGATTGGAAGGATACCCATTAATTCAGTGGTAATATAGGAGATCAATGTAACCAGGATAAGGCTGTCTAAATATTCAAAAGAACCTGTCATCTCTAAAAGAAGTACATTTCCAGTAAGGGGGGTTCTCATAACCGCAGTAAAGAAAGCAGCCATTCCCAGTACTAAAAAATACTGCTGTAAATTTTGATTGGTACTTGAAAAAAATTCCAAAGCTCCCAAAACTAAGCTTGGAAGAAACAATCCTCCGGGAAATCCTGGTCCATTACTTAAAATTGTAAAGATCAGTTTACCCAGCAACAGACATATGAGAAATTTAAATGTTAAAGTTTCGTGTCCGGCTTTTAAAATTAATTTATAGCCCACTCCCTGGACATCTATAATAAATATTCCAATTATGATGGACATAGCAAAGATAATTAAAGATTTGAATAGGGGGGTAATATTTAATTGTAAATAGTAATCTTGAAATTTTAGAAGATTAGTAGTGAATAGCATTCCTAATATACTTATTAAAATAGCAAAGATAAATACAAATATAAAATTCTGGAAATGATTGAGGGTATTTGGTATAAACCCCTGAAAGTTAAATAACCTTTCCTTCCCTAAAATTGTTTGGTTTACCACCTCAGCAGTAATACTTCCCAGGGAAATACAGATAAGCAGTACCGGAGTAAGAGATTTGTGAATTTCTTCGATGGTAAAAATGATTCCAGAAAGAGGAGAACTAAAAGCTGCTGAAAGCCCGCCACTGATACCGCTGCTTATAAGATGTTTTTTATTCTTATCAGAAACTTTAAAGATTTTTCCGACCCCATATCCCACCTGAGATCCTAATTGAATAGATGGTCCTCCCCTTCCAAGAGAAAGTCCGCTCCCAATACTGAGAAGCCCTCCAATAAATTTATAAAAAAGTTCCTTAATCCAATTATATTCGAACTGCATGAGCAATACTCCTTTTATCTGTGGAATACCGCTTCCCTTTATCATAGGATGTTTAGTAATCAATCTGTTAAGTGTGATTGCAATAAAAATAAAAACAACCATGGTAATTCCAAACAGATAAAGTTTCCCTGAAGCTATTTCAGAAAAAGTTTTTATTCTGAGATTA
>CAZUGM010000272.1:0-2361 GCA_964619915.1 uncultured Fusobacteriaceae bacterium
CAGTCATGAGGATTAATTTACCATTTTTCTTTAAAATAGACAGTAAAGTTTCTAGTGTTTCTATGGGGTTATATATGTGCTCAAAGACCTCTGTAGAGATAATTACATCATACGTTTTATTCAAATAATCCTTCTTATTGTAGAAAAATTTATCATAGATATCGACCCTATATCCATCTTTTTCCATTACATCAGCTAATACCGGCTGAGGTCCTGAACCATAATCTAAGATGGCATTATTTTTATCTAGATCATCTTCTATATAGTTTATAAACCTTTTAAAATAAGCTCTGTATGACGGATCTGAAATCTCATTATTATGGACCTCATACCTTTTACCTTCATCTTCAGTGGTTAAAATATGAGCCCTATCTATAAAAATAAATTCACATTCTCTACATCTATAGTATTTTTTCAATCCGGCTTTATTTTTTACCTCAATGAGGTGAAGGTCTTCATTTTCACATATATTACACTTCATAAATTTAAAATACTCCTTTATGCAGGTTGTAAGGTACGTATTCTCCTGCTCCTGTTTTAATACTTTCTAATACTTTTCTCATCTCAAATTCTGATTCCATGACAAAGTCTAACCTTAGTTCAGCTAACCCTAAATCCTTTAATTTATCGATCCTGGAGATGATGTTCATAGGTTTTTCCAGGAAGACCTGTGTATTACCTAATTTATTGGTATAAAGCTTGAAGTTATCTTCATTTTCATTGATTAAACTATCGGCTTCTACATTAAGATTTTCTATATACATTCCTGTAAGGTGACCGTAGACCATCATCCCGCACTTACTCAATTCTAAAGTGCTTAAGTAATCTAAATCAAACTCCGGTGACAGATAGATAACTCCTACATTTTTCATCTTTGAAAATTCCTCTATAGATCTGCTGTTGGCTATATTAAAGTTGTAGTCTACAGATACGGTATCATTTTCATTTTGTATTAATTGATATAGGTTAGAAGCTAATCTGGATTTTGTATCTATCTTATCTAAGTTAGATTCCTTAGCTACTTCAGGCCCCCTATAGTAGATCTTTTTAATTCCAAATTCCTTAGCTACTTTAAATTGCTGCTTGTTTACAACAGATACAGCAACTGTAGTTTTATAGTCATTTTCACTTACTGTCGGTGTAAATCCAACAATTTCATGGGTATCCAAAGTTCTTCTGGTAGTAGCTAAATATTCATTTTCAAATTTTTCGATAGCCTGCCTCTTTATATCCTTTAAAGTTTTCAGTGAAACAAAGGCTTTCCCATCATATTCGATATCAAGAGTAGATAATTTTAATGTAGAATTTCCCATCTCTCCTAATTTTTCAAATATAGTTTCATTGTCTAAAGGTCTTTTTTTAGCTTCTTCCAATATATCTCCTGTGATAGATAGAGTTACTCCATTTGCATAAATATCAAATCTTATAGGTTCTCCTACATGGGCAAAGAATTTCCCTCCTATAGACATTCTGCCCTTTGCAGTTTTCAGTGTAGATTCAATACTGTCATTCAATGCCTTATCAAATGTCTTATAGATATATTTAGTTCCCTTAGGCGGATATATGCTTATCAGGTCCAACCTTTTAGCTTCTTTTACTTTTTTTCCCATGATGATGATCTGGTTTAGATATTCCCCCTTTAATATGTTCATATCCTTATCTAAATAAGCTATCCCGTCTCCTAAAATATCTGTAGTAGTTAATTTTAATATCCTTCCTCTGACATCACCGATACTGTACCCGTAATTGGAAGCATATTTACTGTTCATTAATTTGTCTCCGTCATTTTTGTAAAAATATCCCTTTGAGTAACCTCTGTTGAATATTTTTTCAGGATGGTGGACCTCAGTTTTTCCCGTTAAGATATCGCTATATTTTCCTACCATCTCGTAAACATAGTTAGGAGACTTCATCCTTCCCTCTATCTTAATTGCATTTATTCCTGCATCTTTTAATTTTTCGATCTCAGCTTTATCTAGCATCTGATCTTTCGGACTTAAAAGATATCCACTTTCCTTTTTATCAGTTGTATATTTTTTTCTGCAGACTTGAGCACACATTCCTCTGTTACCACTTCTACTCCCTATAAAACTACTGATATAGCAATTTCCAGAATAAGATATACATAGGGCCCCAGATACAAATATCTCCAACTCTATCTTAGTTTTTCAAAACCGGCCGTCTGATCGCTTTCGATGCGGCCGAGCTGGCCCGGGCGGCCGGCAATATCATGTCGGTCAACATCGTGTTGTTGGGGGCGCTCTGCCAGACGGGTATTCTGCCTGTTTCCGATGAAATGGTGCGTCAGGCCATCCAAACCCGAACCAAGGCCGCGTTTGTCGACACCAATCTCAAGGCGTT
>CAZUGM010000273.1:0-2355 GCA_964619915.1 uncultured Fusobacteriaceae bacterium
AAAAGGAGGTGCTGAAATATTTACTCATGAAATGATAAAGAGATTGGATAAAAATAAATTTGAAATCATACATTTTTCATCTAGTTTTGACGGAGGAAGTTCAGAAGAAATAATAGATGGTATCAAATATATAAGGGACGGAAGTAATATCAGTGTAATAACTAAGGCAAAAAAATATTATTATAAAAATAAAGACAGCATAGATTATGTAGTGGATCAATGTAATACTCATAGGTTTTTTACTAAATTTTGGGTAAAGAAAGATAAAAGGATCTTTTTTATACACCAGTTAACAAGAGAAATATGGAGTCTGAACACACCCTTTCCTATAAACATAATTGGTAAAATAACTGAAACTCCATTTCTAAAACTATCTAAAAATGACCCTACTATAACTGTTTCAGAATCTACAAAAAATGATCTTGTAAATATAGGTTTTTCTCCCCAAAAAGTAACTATCCTTCCTGAAGGAATAGATTTTACACCTTGGAATCCTAATGAGTTTCTCACTAAAGAAAATGACCCTACATATATATATGTGGGCAGGTACTCAAATTATAAAGGGATAGATAAAGTTGTAGAGGCTTTCTGTAAAATAAAAAAATTATATCCTAAAGCCAAACTATGGATTGTGGGTAAGAAAAATCAAGAATATATCGATGCAGTTTTAAACCGTATAATTCAAATTTATGAAACAGAAAACACTTCTATAAACAGGGATATCACTTATTGGGGATTTGTATCTGAGGAAAAAAAATTAGAGTTAATGAGCCGTTCCCACTGCCTTTTATTTCCATCTCTTAGAGAAGGATGGGGACTTATTGTAACAGAGGCAGCAGCAGTTGGTACTCCAAGCATAGGATTTGATTCTCCGGGAATAAGAGATGCATTAAAAAAAGGTGAAGCGGGGTATCTCTGTAAGAATAATACAATAGCGGACTTAGTTAAACTAATGAAATCTGTCATAGAAGACGAGGACAAGTATAAACACATACGAGAGGCAGCTTATAAGTTTTCACTGAATTTTCATTGGGATAACACAAAAAATGAGTTTACAAAGTTTATACAAAAATTGGAGGACTAAAGATGAATAAATTAGTAATACTGCTATCTTCGTATAATAATGAAAGTATAATAGAAAAATGTATTAAAAGTTGTCTATATCAGTCCCATAAAGATCTAGAAGTGGTAGTAGCTGATGACGGTTCTTCAGATAAAACTGTAAATATACTAAAAACTATTGGTAAAGACCATAAAAATTTACATGTTTTGACCCTTCCACACGGTGAAAGAGGAGTTGCTAGAAAAAAAGCAATTGAAAAAGCATGGGATCTATCTCCTCAATATATCTATATAATAGATTCTGATATGATTTTAAAAAAAGATCTAGCGGAAAAATGTATAGCTTATTTCCAAAAAAATAAAAAAGTAGGGGGACTCATCATTCCAGAAGAACCATTTTCAACATACACTAATTTTTTTTCAAAGGTTAAAGTTTTTGAAAGAAGTGTAATAAACAGAGCTGGAAAAAAAGTGGGCAGTAATTCCATCGAAGCTGCCAGATTTTGGAAAAGTGAAGAATATAAAAGATCTGGAGGGATTAACTTTAATCAAATCGCTTTTGAAGAAACACAGCCTACAATAAGATATATAGAGATGGGAGGGTATATAGAAAGATCTACTTTTACCGGAGTACACCATGATGAAAAAAAAGTAACACTGGAGAATATCCTGGGGAAGAAAAGGTATTATTTTTCTGTGATGAATAAAACAACAGAAAGTGAAAAAAATGGAACTATGAAAGCAATAAAACGCTGGTATTTTTTTAGAGGAGTTTTATATAGAAAGGACAATATAATAGAGTATATCAAACATCCCATACTGACGCTAGGAATGATCTATATGTATATAGCTCTGACATTTATATGGTTATGTGAAACTTTTAAAAAAAGTACTAATTGATGATATACAAATAAAAAGAGTTTTTATTCTTATCGAGATAAGTTTTAGAAACCTGACAAAACAGTAATTAACTTTAAAGGGGGATAAATAAAATGGGATTAATAGCTGAGCTCCATGACCAACATACAGATATAAAGAAACTCCTAAAAAAAATCCAAATAAATAACGATGCAGATATAATAGATAGTCATTTTAAAAGTTTAAAAGTAATTCTTATTTCCCATCTGATCAACGAGGATAACTATCTTTATCCTGCTCTTAGAAGTCTAGAGGCAACTAAACAAATCTCAGATTCATATGAAGATGAAATGAGCGAAATTTCTAGTGAAATCATGAATTTTTATGCTAGATATGAGAGTGGAGATAAAACTGAAAGTTTTAATCAAGATATAG
>CAZUGM010000274.1:0-2327 GCA_964619915.1 uncultured Fusobacteriaceae bacterium
CTGGCGACATTCAGCTTGGAAGGCTGACGCTCTACCAACTGAGCTATTCCCGCACTTTCAAAGACAGGATTAGTATACATCAACTTTGAAAGAATGTCAACTTTTTTTAAGTTTTCTTAAAAAAATAAGATGGAGGTTAAAAACCTCCACCCTGTTTTTTAATTAATCTTCATAGTCTTTTAGCTTTTCTTTCACTAGTTTAGACATGAGTAAAATTGCGACTAAGTTAGGGAAGATCATGAGTCCGTTGAAAAAGTCTGCCAATTCCCAAACTACGGGAACCTCTATGGCTGTTCCCACAACAATACAGATCAATACAATAAATGTATAAACATTTGTAGCCTTGTCACTTCCAAATAAAAACCGGATATTTGCTTCTCCGAAAAAATACCATCCGACAATAGTTGAAAAAGCAAAGAAAAATAAGGAAACTGCAATAAATATCCCACCGACAGAACCAAGGGAAGCTATGAAAGCCTGCTGAGTAAGAGCGATTCCTATTAATCCTCCCCCTCCTAAAGGCGTGTTGGCGATGATAACAAGGGAAGTTAACGTAAGGATAACAAATGTATCGAAGAAAACTCCAAACATAGCTACCAATCCTTGATCACAAGGGTGTTTAACTTTTGCAATGGCATGGGCATGAGGTGTAGATCCCATTCCGGCTTCATTGGAGAACAGTCCACGTGCAACTCCATATCTGACAGCCTGTTTAACTGTAACACCTAAAACACCACCGGCAGCAGCCTTTGGAGAGAAAGCACATACAAAAATTAATTTAAAAGCTTCAACAGTACCATCGAGGTTTTTAAATAAAATTATCAATGCTCCTACAATATAGAGAACAGACATGATAGGGATAACTTTTTCTGTAAATGAAGCTATACTTTTTACCCCTCCCTTAAAGATAAGTCCGGCTAAAATTGCCACAATAACACCAATGATAACAGGATTTAAATCAAAAGATTCCTTGAATGCATTACCTATTGAATTGGCCTGAACCATATTCCCCACAAATCCCAAAGCTATAATAATACTGATTGAGAAGAAACTGGCCAAAATTTTAGCTAATTTTTTATTTTTAATACCTTCCCTTATATAAAAAGCAGGCCCCCCTCTCATCTTACCATTTACTTCTTTTTTAAACACCTGTGCCAATACAGCCTCTGCAAAGACAGTGGACATACCGAAAAATGCAGTGATCCACATCCAGAAAATTGCTCCCGGTCCACCAGACACAATTGCTGTAGCTGCCCCGGCTAAATTTCCAGTTCCTACCTGTGCTGCAATTGCAGTAGTTAAAGACTGGAATGATTTCATCCCTTTATCTCCAGCTTCCTCCCCAATGCTGGCACCACCTATAGCTTTTTTTATACTGTCGAAAAATCTTCTGACTTGAACAAACTTTAATATAAAGGTATAGTAAATACCTGTACCCGCCAACAGAAAAATCAATAGATAGCCCCAAAATAAATTGTTCATACTTTTTACAAGATCAAATAACATATTTATTCCCCCTTTTAATATTGTTAAAAAAAATTAATTGTTAATTTAACGCATTAAGAGTAAAAGATGAGTAATTTTTTTTATAAAAAAAGGTTATCATCTAATTTCAATTTTTATAATTTCATTTTAAATATCCAATTAAAATATTTATTCACAATATATTAAAAATAAAAAAGTTAAGTTCCCTTAACATCTCCTAATATAACTATACCCCAAAAAAATAGAAAAACAAACTGTTTCTTACTATATTTTTAGTTAAAATTTAAGTTTTTCTTTAGAGAAGACGTGATGGTATGTTATAAAATAAACATGAAATAAAAAAATTTCCCTTGAAAAAATATTTAAATTTTTGAGGACAGACCTCTAAAAATTTATTTTTAATTTTTCTAATTATCGAGTCTGTCAAAAATTATATATATATTTAAAGTAAAAAAAAGGAGATTGTATACAATCTCCTTTTTTTTACTTATATTATATGTATTGACTCTTCATCAAAAACAAAGGTTAAATTTTCCCCGACTTTTTTAATCTCTTTTCCATGGGGGTTATTTAAAGATACCTCAATCTTCTCATCTTCTACCATAATTTCATATTCATGGTTTTCTCCCATAAATACACTCTTTACAACTTCTCCCTGATGCTTATCAGAATTAAATTTAATAGATTCAGGTCTTACTACCACTTCTACAACATCCCCTTCACTATGCTTAACTCCATCAGCCACTATATATTCAGAACCCAGTAATTTAATTTTTGTTTTCCCATCTTCTTTTGAAACTATTGTTGCTGTTCCATAGCTTGAGTGACCACCTGAATCAGAA
>CAZUGM010000275.1:0-2323 GCA_964619915.1 uncultured Fusobacteriaceae bacterium
GTGATATACAATATTTTTGTTATTACTCTCAAATCAGAGCCACCAGTTGGTAAGGACCAAACTGTGGAGATCTCTGTTATAGATTCAAAGATTGAATTGAAAAGATCCCAGATAATGGAATTGGAAAAATTAAAGAGGTCAATTTTAAAGAAAAAAAAATCCGGTGAAAGGATTAAAGTGGGAGTTGCCTTGAGCGGAGGAGGGTCCAAGGGATTTGCTCATATAGGAGTGCTCCGGGTTTTGGAGGAGAATAATATCCCCATAGATTATATCAGCGGGACAAGTATGGGAGGGATTGTAGCCAGTCTATATGCTGTAGGATATAGCCCCGATGAGATAGAAGTCATCGTGAAAACCATGGATTGGAGATACAGGTTGTCCAATGACCCCATGAGGATGGATATTCCATTGGAGGAAAAATTTAAATCTGAAAAATATTTTGCTTCGGTAACCTATGATGATAAACTGAATTTCAGCCTGCCCAAGGGTGTTTTGACGGGACAGAAATCATACTTAAAATTAAAGGAGTTATTCTGGAATGCAAAAGATATTAAATCCTTTGATGAATTTAACCCTGCTTTGAGGATAGTTGCTACAGATTTTAACACAGGAAAAGCTAAAAGTTTTGATTCTGGAGATCTGGCTCTTATCGTCAGTGCCAGCATGGCAATTCCCACTATATATGATCCTGTAAAAATAGAAGACAAGGTATATATCGATGGTATGGTTTCCAGGAATCTGCCGGTAGAGGATCTTTTCCTGGCAGGGGCTGACATTGTCATTGCCAGTGATGTAGGAGCCCCCCAGATAGACAAATTAACCTATAATTTATTGACTGTGGTAAGTAAAATTTCTACCTACAGGGGGACTGAATCTACAGAAAAACAAAGGGAATTAGCAACTATAATCATAGATCCCGATGTTAAATTTGAAGATGCCACAAATTTTAATAATTTTGATGACCTGATCTCCAAAGGGGAATCGGCAGCTGAGGAAAAACTGCCTCAATTAAAAAAATATAAAAGTCCGGATACAGAAAAAGAAAGGGAGAGAAAAAGAAGGGTAGAGGAGGTTTATATAGAGGAGATACAGATTGAAAATTCTAAATTTCTGGGGCGAAAAATGAGAAAAGACATAATAGAAGATCATTTGGGTAAAAAAATTCCCGGGAAATTAAGCTATAAGGATTTGGAGAGTTTAATGATGAAACTCTATGCTATCCCCTATATAGAAAAATCTTACTATACAGTCGACGGGTCTACCCTAAAGATAAATGTAGATGAAAATGAATTAAATTTCATAAGGGTAGGAGCAAATTATAGTTCCGATATAGGAGCAAAATTAGCTGTGGGAACAGATCTGAAAAAAATAGGAAAGATAGGAAGGGTGACATCTTTAGAATTAGAGGTAGGGGAGTATAAAAGTGTTGAATTTAACAATTTCTGGTATTATGGGGAAAAAAATAAAATAGGAATAAATTTGAACTTAGGATATGAAGAGAATCCTCTATATATCTATGAAGAGAGAAGTTTAAAGGCTAAATCCACTGGGGAAGATAAATTTATTGATCTCAGCTTAACAACTAAACTGTTCAGGCAGTTTGATTTTTCTGTGGGTTTAAAATATACTGAAACTGAAAATGAATTTGATGTAGGATCCGACGAATATAAAGATATCTTAAGTCAGAAATATGGATATCAGGAAGGGTATTTAAAGCTGGTATTGGACAGGAAAAATAGTTCCATTTATCCTACCAAAGGAAGTTATTTAGAGGCCAGGCATGAGGTAGGTGGAGTAGGGACCCAGGATGTGGAGTACTATAGTCAATTGGGGATAATACAAGGCTATATGCCAGTGACCTCTAAACTCTCATTAAATGCATCTTTAAGCGGAGGAGTGGTCAGTGGTGGGGATATACCCCTGGGAAACCATTTTAAAATCGGTGGAATAAATAATAATCTGGATAGTAACTATATTTCATTTTATGGTTATAATATGATGAGAAGGCTGGCTTCTGAATTTATGGTAGGGCAGATAGGAGCCCAGTATATGATCTACCCAAACATATATATACTGGGAAAAGTAAATATATTGACTTATACAGATATAAAGGATAACGATTCTATAAAAAATAACGGCAATTTGATATTTGAAGATGCGACTGTGCCGAGAAATAACGGCATTGATCCGCCGGAAAATGCGCCGGTGGTGGCATCTGCCAGCGGTGGTTCTGTCGTTGGCGATTCTGTATATAAGATTTGCTATACACCAGTCACTGGAGTTACTGTGGTGTTTGCATGAACCTTCACAGTTCCAACGACAC
>CAZUGM010000276.1:0-2258 GCA_964619915.1 uncultured Fusobacteriaceae bacterium
GCAACATTTCCTACACCAGACTGGAGGGGAAGTAAATTTTTAGTCAATCTTCCCTATGAACCTTCTTTTTCTAAAAAATTAATAATATTTTTAGAGATAGCTCTGTCCACATCAGAAATTGGTGCCAGATCTCTCACATGATCCTCCATATCTGAAAATACCACAGCTGCAATTTTATCCTTATCACATTTTATATATGGTGTCCCAATCCTATCCCCTGGAGTTTCGATGGGAATATGAGTTCTCATAGGTGGATTTTCAAGCATGTATATATCTGACATACCTTCCAATTCCACTGGCTGTTTTGAACTTATTTCAACGATAATCTTGTCTGCATTCTTTATAAATGAAGGTGAGTTCCCCACTGCACTGGTAGGGATTATATTCCCCTCCTCTGTTATAGCTATGGCTTCTACGAGGGCCACATCGACTTTGGGTAGGATCCCATAGTTTAGATATTGGGATGAATGACTGAGATGCATATCCAGATATTCCACCTTTCCGCAATTTATATCCTGTCTTAATTGTTTGTTGGTCTGATAGGGAAGTCTTTTAGCAAGAATTCCTGCTTCAGCCCATGCCCCATCTACTTCAGGTCCTAAAGAAGCACCGGAGTAGAGTGTTAATTTCATTTTTTCCTGACTGGATTTGACCCTTTCTGCAAGAGCAAGAGGGACAACCTTAGGATAACCTGAAGGAGTAAATCCACTGGTACCGATAACCATCCCGTCTTTTATTAATTTAGAAGCTTCCATAGGATTCATGATCTTCTCTTTGAGTTGTTCATTTCTAATTCTAGATTGCATTTATTACACCCCTTTATTAAAAAATATTTTGTAACGTTGTACCCCTTTAAAAGTCAAAATTCTAATGTTATTAAAGATTTAATTGTCGCAAAACATCAGCTGTTTAACTGACTATTACATGGGTAGTTTATGTAAAATTATTGTGAATAGAACCATTCCAAATAGAGCAAATGGATATGTAGCAGCATATCCTGCTGCCGGATCATCGGTACCGATAACATCCACAGCAACTCCAAGACCAGGAGTAGAAGTCATTCCACCGCAGATTGCTCCTGAAAGCATGATCCAGTTTATCTTAAATACATATTTTCCTACAAGGAAACCTGAAAACATAGATAAGATCCCTACCAAGATAGCTACTATACATAGATAAAATCCAGCTCCTGTTATAGAATCAATAGCAGCAAATCCATATCTTAAACCAACTATAGAAAGAAAAAATGTAAGAGCAATATCTCTGATTACACCAAGAATTTTTTTATCCATTCTGAAAGTCATAAAACCTAATTTTCCTAGATGTCCTAAGAAAATAGAAGCGGCTAATATCCCTCCTGTAGAACCCAGACTGAAATATCCTAAATAGCCGAGGTTAACCTTGAGCATCCCAAGTGTATACCCCATAATACATACAAAGGCAAAGGCAACGAGATCAAATGTTACAGGTTCAATATGTTTAACATTTATCTGTTTTTGTGCTTCTTCCATTTCATATTGAAATTGACGATGTTCCTCTTCTAAATTTAATCTAAATAATTTTGGGAAGAGTTTCATTGCTAAGATTACAATAAGAACACCAAATGGATAACCAATAGCATGACCTATCCCCACTCCAGATTCAGCATCAATAACAAATTTATCTGCCTGATCCGAAGATAAATTTGGTGTGTTTTCCGGTGTGAGACTACCGTTAGAATTTAATATGTTGAGCATTACTTCTTTATTGTGATGACTGAGTGTCGGATATTCTATAGTCCATTCCTTAGCATGTTCCCTGGAGGTTTCAATAGCAGCAGCTAGTCCAGGGGAACTGGTAAGAGCTCCTGTATAAACTCCTGAAACTTCATAGGGATTTGCTTTATTACTTAAAATAGTGAGAGTATAAGTTGTTCCTGCTCCTATGAATACAATGAGGAGTCCCAGTACAACGAATTTTGTACCGTATGTCTTGAGTATAATAGCTATTTTATCAGCAGCAAGAAGTCCCACTGCACCTACAAAAAGAATTAAAAATAAACTAAAGAATTTTTTATCGATAACACTTACCTTGAGCATGGAATTGAATGTAGAGGTGTAAGGTCCTTGTGCATTTATAGAATCATTGGCCATTTTTACAACCAGCCATCCTATTGCAAATACAGAGAACAAGGCTCCGGAGGTTCCGATTTTCAGTAGCTTACACAAAAGTAATCCTAAAAAAATTGTTATGAACATAAGAATGAAAGGATTTGTTAA
>CAZUGM010000277.1:0-2226 GCA_964619915.1 uncultured Fusobacteriaceae bacterium
CCATTAAAGAATTTTTCCATCATCTCTTCATTGGACTCAGCTACAGCCTCTAATAACATATCCCTGATGGAAGAAATTTGCATTCCTTCAGGAATTTCTGAATCCACACAAGTTTTCCCATCGAATCTTCTCCCCTTTAGATCCACTACATTTACAAATCCTTCAAATGTTTCCTTCTGACCTATAGGAACACAAAATGGTGCTATTTTCTTACCAAAAGTATCTTTTAACTCCTCCAATATTTTAGTGTATTGGATGAACCCCTTATCCATCTTATTTACGAAGATAACCCTTGGAATTTTTTTATCTTCCAATATTTTATTAGCTTTTTCAGTTCCTACCTCAATTCCAGAAGTAGCATCGACTACAAGAACTGCTCCTCCAGCGACTCTAAGTGCAGCACTTACCTCTCCCTTAAAATCTAGGTGTCCAGGTGTATCCAAGATATTATACTTATTCCCGCAATATTCTATTGGAATAACAGAAGTATTTATTGAAAACCCTCTGTGGATCTCCTCCTTTTCAAAATCTGAAACAGTGTTTCCCTCCTCAATACTTCCCATCCTGTTGGTCACTCCAGCTACATTTAAAAGAGCTTCGGTAATGGTAGTTTTACCGCTTCCCCCATGTCCTAAAAATATAATATTTCTTATCTTATCAATATCATAATTTTTCATCCTATCCCCTCCATACCTTAATAATTAGTGATATTCTGCTGACATTAATTTTTTTATCTTTAAAATACAATAACTGCTACATTTTGCCTAGGAAGTCTCCACCACTTTCCCTCGTATTTCGGATCATAACCTACAAAGTCGTGATATAAAAAACTTTCATGCTCCTCTGGACTCCTGACACATTTATGGGATCTTTTATATGTCCCCAATGTGATTATTGCTCTTTCCTTTCTTTCTCTTACGGCTTTCGCATTTCCAAGTTTCTTTACTGTATCATCCGTTAATGGGATTCCATGAATATAACCACCTCCACTAAATCTTATTCCATAATTAGCTCTAGAATATTTTTTTACTATTTCATAATCTACTTTTCTATTTTCTTTATCTAATCCTTTTTCTGTTATATCCTCAACTACTTCTCCCCCTAGATCTTGTTTTTTTACTTTTTCTTCATAAGGAAAAATAACTTGTCTCACTGTATTTGTAACTAAAAAATAACCCTTTGGAGTTTCATAGGAATCACGATTATTATTTATGCCGCTTGTAATCAATGAGTAGGAGATCAGCTGCCATACACCATCTCTTTTTAAAAATACCCCTTGATTTTGATTTTTTAAATCGATTACTATAACTCTATTTATTCCATTATCTAAATCAATCTTTCTGGTTTTTCCTCTCTCTATCCTATATGTTCTCATTGAATCTGGAATTCTTACAAGATATTTCCCTTGATCTCGCCCCTTTATGGCAACTATCCTCCCATCCGAAAGGTATCTCAGAGAACTTTTCCCACTTGGATTTGTATAGATACCTACAATGCTTTGTTCCCCCCGATTTCCATACATGTCTACAGGAGTATCCTTATCTTCACCAGAACCAGGAATATACTGTACAATTCTTTCGATACTCCTATTATTTAGTTTAGAATCCTCAATAAAAAGATCTAAATTTCTTGCTTTTTTTGCCATCTCTTCAAATCTGAATTCTCTCTTTACTGCTACAAAAGAATGGATATATCCAGTATAGTTGTTATACCTGACCTTATACCAACTCCCATTATTTTTAATCCTGTCTCCTTCCACTACATCTAAAACCTCTATCTTTTCTTTGACCTTTGTCCTGCCCAAAATCTTTCCATTTATCGATGGTTTACTTCTTATATTAACTCTGGAATTAGTAAATAAATAGTCTACCAGTGGTAACTCTCCAGTATATTTAATATTTTTTTCATATAGTGGCAGTACTTTTAAATTTACAGGTATAGCACTCACAGCCTCTGTCTTTTCTATTACTGTTAATCTTACTTCTACAGGAACCACTACCTCTTTGGCACTACAACCATAGAGATATGTCATTATAATTAATAATATACAGATCTTTTTCATATTTCTCCTCCAATCTTATATCTTATTAATAATTCTTGTTGACATAACACTGTAATTAAGGTAAACTAACCCTACTTGGTTTGCATCTATAGCTCAATTGGATAGAGCATCTGACTTCGGATCAGAGGGTTATGGGTTCGATTCCTATTAGGTGCGCCATTTTT
>CAZUGM010000278.1:0-2189 GCA_964619915.1 uncultured Fusobacteriaceae bacterium
AATAATCTTAACCGGAGGAATCGCTTACTCTAAAAAAATAGTAGGGGATATCACCGACAGGGTTTCATTTATAGGAGAGGTAAAGGTATATCCTGGAGAAGACGAGATGCTGGCTCTGGCTGAAGGTGGCTTAAGGGTATTGACTGGGGAAGAAGCTCCTAAAAAATACTAATATACATAATTTATCAGGATAAGAGTTCCCATTGCGGGAACTCTTGTTTTTTTAGCCCAATAAATAACACTTCCAGGAGATCAGTAAAATACTGTTCGCAGAGGTATCATTAAGTTTTCTACTCGAAGAAGAGTATTAACAAAGTATCTAGAAATTTATTTTTTAAAATTAAAGTAGGAAAATCAAAAAAATGAGGTATACTTAAATTAAGAGGAGCTGATAAAACCTCTACATACATAATTTCTAATAAAGGAAGTGAAGTCTATGAGAATGATTATAAGCGGAAGACATTTAGAAGTTACACCGGCAATAAGAGCACATGCTGAGAAAAAAATAGGAAAAATAAAAAAATATTTTGATCAAATAGCGGAGGTGTATATCACTCTTTCAGCACAACACGTAAAAACAGGAAAAGTTCATACAGCAGATGTATTAGTTTATGTAAATGGTTCTAAAATAAAAGCTAAAGTAGAAGAGATAGATCTATATGCCGCAATTGACGAGGTAGTGGATGTACTTGAAAAACAATTGACTAAACATAAGGAAAAATTAAGAGATAATAAGCATGCTAAAGCTCTCAAGAAGTTTGATTATAATGCTGAGACTGGAAATATAACAAGGGAAAAAACAAGCAGGATCATCCCTACCAAGATAATGGCTAAGCCTATGGAGATAGGAGAGGCTATCTTACAGATGGAAACTATGGGAAAAAAATTCTATATATTTATGAATGCTGAAACAGAGGAACTAAATGTAGTGTATAAAAGAAGAGACGGAGATTACAGCCACGTAGAAGCTGGATGGGAATAGAAATAACTGAAAAGGAGTTAATCGGTGTGATTAACTCCTTTTTTCTTGTTTTATCACTATAAATAAACCTTAAATCATGGTATATTTTGATATGTTAGAAATATATTCAAGAAAAAATTAATTTTTAATTTCGCTATAGGCGATGGGGGGGAAAGATGAAAGAACATAAAAATCTAATGGTTCAGGGAACAGCATCATCAGTGGGGAAGAGTTTGATAACTACTGCATTGTGCAGGTTGATATATAAGAAGGGGTACAGTGTTTGTCCGTTTAAATCGCAAAATATGGCACTTAATTCATATATAACTGAAAATGGAATGGAAATGGGAAGAGCCCAGGTGGTACAGGCAGAGGCCTGCGGGATAAAACCAGAGGTATACATGAACCCGATACTGTTAAAGCCTACCAGTAACAGAAAATCCCAGGTGATTTTAAACGGCAGAGTTGTAGAAAATATGGGAGCCGTAAAATATTCAGAGTATAAAGAGGGATTGAAAAAAGAGATCCTAAAAAACTATGATTATATAAAAACAAACTATGATGTATCTATAATTGAAGGGGCAGGTAGTCCGGTAGAGATCAACCTTACAAAGGGAGACATCGTAAATATGGGAATGGCTCATATGGCAGATTCACCTGTAATCTTAGTGGCAGATATCGACAGGGGAGGAGTATTTGCAAGTGTAGTAGGTACTATGACGCTTTTCACTCCTGAAGAGAGAGCCAGAGTAAAGGGGATAGTCATAAATAAATTCAGGGGTGATGTGAAGATATTAGAACCTGGACTCAGACAGTTAGAGGAAATTATAGGTGTTCCTGTTTTAGGAGTGGTACCCCATACAAAATTAGATATAGAGGATGAAGATGGAGTAACGGATAAATTTAAAAGAACAACAGTGGATAAAGATATAAAAATATCGGTGATAAAGTTAAAACATATGTCTAATTTTACAGATTTAGATGCATTCAACCTGTATGAAGATGTATCTATAAAATACATAGACAGGGCAGAGGACTTAGGAAATGAAGATATGATAGTTATTCCCGGGTCTAAGAGTACCATAGATGATTTAAAAGAGTTAAAAGAGATGGGAATAGCAGAGAAAATAGTAAAATTAGTTAAGAGCGGAACTATAGTGTTTGGGATCTGTGGCGGATATCAGATGCTGGGAGATAAGATAGAGGACCCTCAGAAATTAGAAGGTAA
>CAZUGM010000279.1:0-2174 GCA_964619915.1 uncultured Fusobacteriaceae bacterium
GGTCATTAGGATTATCATTATTAGAAGTTAAAGTTTTTTGTTAAAATGTATTTTGAAAATAACAAGGGTAATAGAATAAGTAGAGGATAATTTATGAATTATCCGTACAAAGTAGTAAGTAGCAAACCAACTAGTTGTGAGTAAAAAAGTAAAAGGTAAAGTAAAAAATTAACAAATAACAGGTAACTGTTGAGAGTTATTCGTTATGGTTTCGAGGTTCAAAAAATAACCACTTCTAGATGATGGTTATTGGTTTCAAATTTAAAATAACAACCAACTAATTGTGAGCTGGGTATTATTTTTTATAGTCTAAAATTTTATTAGAAATTTAAAAGTATTAGAGTAAAAATTAGAAATGAAAAAAATTATTGTATTTCTGTTAGTATATTTAATGTATTTTTTCAAACTATCTATCTATGAAAAAAAGGAACTCCTCAGAGTTCCTTTTTCATTGTTTAAGAAATTATAGAACTTATTAAATGTATCAAAGTCTATAAAATTTAAAATTATATCTAACTGGATGCAACGTCACGTTGCCTTTTTCATTTTTTTAACCTTTAGCTATTATTTCTTCAATAAATGAAATTACTTCTTCTGCTTTTACTTCAAAAGCTTCATTAGTTTTTCTAAGCTTAACTTCTACCAATCCATCCTTAGCTCCTCTTCCAACTATTAATTTAATAGGGAATCCGATTAAGTCTGCATCTTTAAATTTAAACCCTGGTCTTTCTTTTCTGTCGTCGATTACAGTATCGATATTTTTATCAGTTAATTCTGCATATAATTTTTCTGCTAATCCTAATTGATCTGCATCTTTTATATTTGCTGGGATTACATCTACTAAGTAAGGAGCTATTGACATAGGCCAGATAATTCCATTCTCATCGTTATTTTGTTCTATTGCAGCTGCCATAGTTCTAGAAACTCCGATACCATAACATCCCATAGTCATTGTGTTTGTCTTTCCATTTTCATCTAAGTATGTAGCTCCCATACTCTCAGAATATTTCTTTCCAAGTTTGAATACATGACCAGATTCTATTCCTCTGGCACTTTCTAATACTCCCTCGCTACATCTAGGACATCCTTCTCCAGCTTTTACGCTTCTAACATCTCCTACAATATGAGCTGTATAGTCTCTACCGTAGTTTACGTTCATATAGTGGGTATCCACTTGGTTTCCACCGGCAGTATGGTTTATAATCTTAGTTACACTCTCATCAGCGACAAGTGTAATATCACCTAATTCAACATTGTATGGTCCCATATAACCTTTTATTAAGTTATGAGCAATAAGGTCAGCGTCACTCAACATAACTAGATCAGTTTCATCTACTAAGTTTTTAAGTTTAACTTCATTTATCTCATAGTCTCCTCTTTGTAAAACCATATATACTTTTAATGATAAAGTATCCATATACATGATAGCTTTTACAGTTTTAGAAGCAGGAATTCCAAAATACTCACAGACATCGTCTATTTTAGCAACATTAGGAGTATCTCTTAATTCTACTTCAGCTAATTCCTCTTTAATTTCTGGTGCTTTTTCTTTAACAACACTTTCTGCTTTCTCAAGGTTAGCTGCGTACCCACAAGTATCACAGTAGATTATTTCATCTTCACCAGATTCAGCTAATACGTGAAATTCCTGTGATCCGCTTCCTCCGATAGCTCCTGAATCTGCTTCTACAGATCTGAATCTAAGTCCGCATCTTTCAAAAATTCTAGTGTAAGCAGCCTTCATATTTTCAAATTCTTCATCTAAAGATTCATCAGTTGCATGAAATGAGTAAGCATCCTTCATTAAGAACTCTCTTCCCCTCATAAGTCCGAATCTAGGTCTTCTTTCGTCTCTAAATTTAGTCTGAATTTGATAAAGACTAAGAGGTAAAGATTTGTATGACGATATATCATTTCTAATTATATCTGTGATTACCTCTTCATGAGTAGGACCTAATATAAAGTCTCTGTCATGTCTGTCTTTAAGTCTCATCATTTCCGGTCCCATTGCATCCCATCTTCCAGTTTCTTTCCATAATTCCGCTGGTTGTAATACCGGCATAAATAATTCTTGAGAACCTGCTCTATCCATCTCTTCTCTGGTTATTTTTTCCACTTTTTTTAATGCTTTATACCCTAACGGAAGGTATGTATAAACTCCACTTGCTAATTTT
>CAZUGM010000280.1:0-2091 GCA_964619915.1 uncultured Fusobacteriaceae bacterium
ATAGTTGACGGCTAAAATTTTACTACTAATTATACTCATAAAGACATAATGTTACTATCTCTAATCTTTGCAAAAAGTCTATCCTAAGATCAGCCTGTTTATAAATTTAGTTGGGTGTAATTTCCTTCCCCTTATCCTGCTGTTCATGAACATGGCTAAACCTCCTCTTTGAATTTTTTTGCTCTAATTTATTTAAAGAAATATTATCACAATTTATTTCCTTTGGTCAACTTTTATTTTAAAATATTTTTTTATTTCTTTTATATGACCCTCTCAAACCTTGATATTTCATGGATTCTGACACCATCATCTATTATAAATTTTCCTGTTTTTTTCCTGTCTTCAGACTCAAATACAGCCTTTCCGTAAAAATCTACAAATTTAAATCTATAGTTGGAGGAGTAGATCTCATAGGAAAAGTTCCCCTTTAAAAGATCTACTATATCCACCAGCCTGTCCAATAATTTTTTGGGTTTTCTAAAAAAAACATTTAAAATAAGCTCCTTTTCATCCTTTGAACTAATCTTTAGATCCTCCAGCATGGAGTTTAAAATAAAAAAATTATCTATCTCCCCAACAAATCTTATTTTAAACTCATCCCGTTTAAAATCATCTTCGTCCAAGATCTTCATTATGCAAGGTCTTTAGTTCTTTTTATCGGGCAGAGATCCCCGCACATAGTACAAGTTTCCCCGTCTATAGGTTTAGATGATTTTCTGTATTTCTTTGCCTTTACAGGGTCGATGCATAGTTCAAACATCTTATCCCAATTTAGTTCCCCACGGGCTTTACTCATGGCATTATCCCACTCTACAGCTCCCGGAATCTGCTTAGCTATATCCCCTGCATGAGCGGCGATCCTGGAAGCTACTATTCCCTCTTTCATATCATCTAAATCAGGTAATCTAAGGTGTTCTGCAGGTGTTACATAGCAGAGAAAGTCGGCTCCACTGGCTGCTGCCAGGGCTCCTCCAATAGCTGATGTTATATGATCATACCCCGGTGCAATATCAGTAACAAGGGGTCCCAACACATAAAACGGTGCCCCGTGACATAATTTCTTTTCCAGCTGCATATTAGCAGCTATCTCATGTAACGGAACATGTCCAGGCCCCTCGATCATTACCTGTACATCCCTTGCCCATGCTTTTTTTGTCAATTCTCCCAGGAATAATAACTCCTGGATTTGAGGAGCATCTGTTGCATCCTTTATACTTCCAGGTCTGAGACCATCTCCCAGACTGAGGGTTACATCGTGCTCTACACATATATCCAGCAGTCTGTCGTAGTGTTCATAGAATGGGTTTTCCTTATTGTTCAATTTCATCCACTCATATAGGATGGCTCCCCCACGACTTACAACCTTAGTCAGTCTGGGGTTGTTGTCTACCCTCTCTGCACATACCTTGTTTAATCCTGCATGGATAGTCAAAAAATCTATTCCATTTTTTGCATGCTCTTCCACTACCTCAAAGAGGTCATCCACTGTCATATCCTTTATATTTTTTCCGTATTTTGCTACTGCATCATACATAGGAACTGTTCCCAGCATAACGTCTGAGTACTCCACTAACTTAGTTCTAAATTCATTAGTAGCTCCAAAGATACTTAGATCCATAATCGCATCTGCCTTATATTCCAATGCTTTTTTTACCTTTTCAAACTCTAAATCTAAATCATAGGAATCTTCCGATACTCCTAAATTTACATTTACCTTAGTTTTTACTCCCTCTCCAACGGCTATTCCCCTAAGAGATCTATGATTTTTATTTGCAGGTATTACTATCTTTCCCTCACTCATCTTTTTAAGTAATGTCTTTTCATCTATAGCTTCAGATGCCAGTACATCCCTCATCTCCTTTGTTATTATCCCTTTTTTAGCTGCATTCATCTGTGTTGTATAATTATTCATCCTGTCCCCCTATTTGATCTATTATTTTATTTAATTTTTTTATTTTTTCTACAATATTTTCTGCTCCTACTATCTCACTGACCAGACATATACTGGCAGCTCCCAATCTTTTTACTTGCTCTATGTTACCTTCCTTTATCCCACCGATAGCCACAAATGGCAGCTCTATATTTTTTACT
>CAZUGM010000281.1:0-2087 GCA_964619915.1 uncultured Fusobacteriaceae bacterium
AAATCTGAGCAAATCTGTGTAATCTGCGACAGGAAAAAAACTTCTGTGCTGTAGCAGGAGTGTATTATACATTTTTTTCTTTGAGTATGAAAAATATTAATACTCATATGTCCTTCGTGTAATTCGTGACAAAGTTTATAAGGTTTTAACTGAGAAAAGGAGTTTATCTCTGAGAATCTCAGTGTACTCTGAAGCTCTGTATTGAAAAAGAAAGTGTAGGTAAAAAAAGTTAAGCTTTGGATTGACCTTTTAAAAGAATTGAAATTAAGGTATAATTTATAGATATGAAAAAGAAAAATTAGGAGGAATTAATGAGTATACTAACGAGAGAAGAGGCCGGTAAATTAGTTGAAAAACTAAAAAAAAGTGGAAAAAAAGTGGTCTTTACCAATGGGTGTTTTGATATCCTGCATGTGGGACACTTGAGATATTTAAATGAAGCTCGTGAATGTGGGGATATATTGATCGTAGGAGTTAACTCTGATGATTCTGTAAGAAGATTAAAAGGGCCTACAAGACCTATAAATGGTGAGATGGACAGGGCAGAGTTATTGTGCGGATTAAAGGCTGTAGATTATTCTGTAATATTTCCTGAGGATACCCCTGTGGAGATAATAGAGGCATTGAAACCCTCTATCCATGTAAAGGGAGGAGACTATAAGAAGGAAGATCTTCCTGAGACTGTAGTGGTTGAGAGAAACGGAGGAGAGGTAAGGATCCTTACTTTGGTAGATGGAAAATCTACCTCTAATGTGGTGAAAAAGATAGCGGAAAATAAAAACTAAAAAAGAATAGATAATTTAGTCGCAGATTACACAAATTTTGCAAAGATGGAAAAGAGAAAAAATGAGCTAACCAGAGAAATCTGTACTAGAGAAAAGCTTGTGTGAAAATTGGAGTAGTTTGGAGTAAAAAAGGAGAATGAAAAGATGAAAAAAATATTATCATTTGAGGAGTTGACGGAATTAGCTGTTAAATTAGCTGACTTTGTAATTCCAAATGACGTAATAGCACTGGTAGGAGACTTGGGGACAGGGAAGACAACTCTGACTAAAACGATAGCTAAAGAATTAGGAATCGCAGGAAATATAAAAAGTCCTACATTTAACTATGTACTGGAACACCTGGGGGGGAAGATGCCCCTGTATCATTTTGATGTCTACAGACTGTGTGATCCTGAAGAAGTATATGAGATCGGGTATGAAGACTATCTGCATAACGATGGGCTGACAATAATAGAGTGGGCTAACATAATAGATACGGAGTTACCCAAGGAATATATAGAGATAAAGATATATCACAGAGATGAGAATTCTCGTGAAGTTGAGATGAAATTTATCGGAAATGAAAAGAGAGAGAAGGAGTTAAATAAATTATGGTAGTATTGGGAATAGATGCTTCTACTAAAACAGGTAGTGTAGCGTTATATGATAGTGAGATAGGAATCTTATCGGAGATAAATGCAAATATAAAGTTAAATCATTCAGATTCATTGATGTCTCTAGTAGACACGGTGTTTGCACTGGCTAAGCTTAAGCCAAAAGATGTAGACAGGATAGCTGTCAGTATAGGTCCCGGGTCATTTACAGGGATAAGGGTAGGAGTAGGGACAGCTAAAGGATTGGCTTACAGTATAGGGTGCGATATCGTAGGAGTAAATGAATTGGATATCCTTGCACACACTGTGTCGCAGATTTCTAATAAAATTATGTCACTGATAGATGCCAGAAAGGGAAGGGTATACTACTCTGCCTATGAATACAATGGGGATGAAATAGAAAGAGTATCCCAGTATGGAGCTGAGGAGTTAAAATTAGTATTGGAAGATTATAAAGATGAAAAAATAACTTTTACAGGTGACGGGAGTATCCTCTATAAGGAAATAATAGATGAAGTTATGGGGGATAATGCCATATATAATTTAAAATCCAACTCAATGGTAAGAGCAGGAATTATGGCTGAGATGGCAGTGGAAAAAGAAGCGGATAATCTGTATACACTGGAGCCATATTATATCTCCAAGACTCAGGCTGAGAGGGAAAAAGAAGCCAGAGAAAAGAAAAAGTAATAAGAGGTTTACAACGAAA
>CAZUGM010000282.1:0-2030 GCA_964619915.1 uncultured Fusobacteriaceae bacterium
TCTATTGTTGTATGCAGAGACGACGACTGGTTAGTCCCTGCTTTTAGAAGTAATGCTGCCTGGTTATATAAGGGGTTACCTATGAAAAATATCTTCCTATACTGGTGTGGAAATGAAATGGGAAGTAAGATTCCTGAGAATATAAATATGCTGCCTATTGTAGTACCAATCGGAACTCAATTTAATCATGCAACGGGAATTGGAATGTCATTTAAATATACTAAAGAGGACAAAGTAGTCGTAACTTATATAGGAGACGGCGGGACTTCTGAGGGGGAATTTTACGAAGGAATCAACTTTGCAGGTGTAGTAAATGCTCCGGTAATATTTATTATCCAAAATAACCAATTCGCTATAAGTACCAGTGTGGAATTCCAAACAAAGGCAAAAACATTAGCTCAAAAAGGAATTGCAGCAGGAATTCCATCGATAAAAGTTGATGGGAATGACATATTTGCAATGTATTTTGCTACAAAAGAGGCTGTAGAGAATGCAAGATCAGGAAATGGACCTAGTTTAATTGAAGCAGTAACTTACAGACAGGGACCTCATACAACGGCAGACGATCCTACTATCTATAGAACTGAGGAAAAACATTTAGATGGGATGTCTAAAGATCCTATTATTAGAACTAAAAACTTTTTGGTAGAAAAAGGAATTTTAACTGAAAAAGATGATGAAAAAATCAGAGAAGAATGTAAAAAAACAGTATTTGAAGAATTTGAAAAGGCTGAACAGGAAAATATAACTCCACTGGAAGATATTTTTAAATATACCTATGAAGAGATGACAGAAAATCTAAAAGAACAATATGAGGAAGCTAAAAAATTGGAAGGGGGGAAAAATTAATGGGGGCTTTAAATAATATAGAGGCATTGAACCAGGCTTTGGATCAAATGATGGAAAAAGATGAAAAAATAATTATCTATGGTGAAGATGCAGGTTTTGAAGGGGGAGTATTTAGGGCAACTAAAGGACTTCAGGCCAAGTATGGAAAGGACAGATGTTTTGACTCTCCCCTGACAGAGGCAGGAATAATAGGGTCGGGAATAGGGATGGCAATAAACGGGATGATACCGGTTTTAGAAATACAATTTCAAGGGTTTTTATTCCCTGGATTAAACCAGTTGTTAGTCCATGGAGCCAGGTTTAGAAACAGATCCAGGGGAAGATTCACAGTGCCAATGGTTGTAAGAATGCCATATGGAGGAGGGATAAGAGCTCTCGAACATCATTCTGAAAGTATAGAGGCAATCTTAGCTCATACGCCAGGATTAAAAGTTGTGATACCATCAAATCCATATGATACAAAGGGTTTGATGATCTCTGCAATAAAAGACCCGGACCCGGTTGTTTTTTTGGAACCCAAGAGGATATATAGAGCTTTTAAGCAGGAAGTTCCTGAAGAAATCTATGAAGTTCCTATTGGGAAAGCAAGAATTTTAAAAGAGGGAAATGATATTACTGTAGTCGGATGGGGGGCAATGATCCCGGAAATACAATTAGCAGTAAAGGACTTGGAAGAAGAGGGGATAAGTGTAGAATTAATTGATTTAAGAACTATTTCCCCCATCGATAAAGAAGCAATAGAAAATTCTGTGAAGAAAACAGGAAGGTTTTTAGTTATTCATGAAGCGGTAAAATCATTTGGCGTAGGAGCAGAATTAATCTCAATAGTAAATGAAAAAGCTTTTTTACACTTAGAGTGTCCTCCTACCAGGTTAACAGGGTATGATGTGACAATACCATTAGCAAAGGGAGAAGGACATTTTATGATTAATCCTGAAAAAATCAAATTAAAAGTAACAGAACTTGTAAATTATTAAAGAAATAAAACCTAGTCACGAATTACACAAATTAACACCAATAACATAAGAAAATAGAATGTAAAGTAGACGAATTAGACTACAGATAATAGAGTATTGAGAAAAAAACTCTGTGAAGTTCTCCGCCACTAAATTGATAGGTTTTCTTCGTGAGCGTCGTGTAATTCGTGACAGAGGTTAAATGTGTACCAAAAGTTATACTGA
>CAZUGM010000283.1:0-1999 GCA_964619915.1 uncultured Fusobacteriaceae bacterium
CAACTGCTGATGGAGCAATCGCAGCAACGTTAGCTGAAAAATATATGGAAGAAAAGTTTTAATTTTATAATACATCGGGAGGATCAATTTATGTTAGTAGTAGATAAAGGAACATTCGAAGAAGAAGTATTAAATGCAGAAGGATATGTATTAGTAGATTATTATAGTGACGGGTGTGTACCTTGTAAAGCGTTATTACCTGAATTAGAAGTAATAGCTGAAAAAAATGCTGATAAAGCTAAATTTGTAAAATTAAACACAAGTAAAGCAAGAAGAATGGCTATAAAGCAAAAAGTATTAGGATTACCTACAATAACTTTATACAAAGGTGGAGAAAAAGTAGCGGAATTAACAAAAGACGATGCAACAGCTAAAAACATTGAAAATATGTTAGCTGAAAACATCAAATAATAATACGGGCAATAATCAAAGTTTATTTTATAATAATTTAAGGGGGTGTGATATTTGCGTTTAGAATTAGGAGAAATTAATATTTCAGATATAAAATTTGCAGATGTCTCAAAGGTAGAAAACGGTGTTTTACATGTAAATGCGGAAGAAATTAAGGCAATTGTTTTAGAGGATGACAGAATCATTGATGTTAAACTTGAATTAGCAAAGCCTGGGGAAGAAATCAGAATTACACCTGTTAAAGATGTAATCGAGCCTAGAGTAAAAGTTGGAGGAGAAGCTGGTATTTTCCCTGGAATTATCTCAAAGGTAAAGACTGTTGGTGAAGGTAGAACTCACGTATTAAAAGGATCTGCTGTAGTAACTTGTGGTAAGATCGTTGGATTCCAAGAAGGGATCATCGACATGACAGGTGTAGGAGCAGAATATACACCTTTCTCAAAATTAAACAACTTATGTATGGTTATTGAGCCAAAAGAAGGAATTGACCAATACGCTTACGAAGCAGCAGCTAGAATGGCTGGATTAAAAATCGCTGCACACTTAGGTAAATTAGGAGAAAATGTTACTCCTGATAATATCGAAGTATTCGAAACTAAACCATTATTAGAGCAAGCTAACGAGTATCCTGAGTTACCAAAAGTAGCATACGTATACATGTTACAAACTCAAGGTCTTTTACACGATACTTATGTATATGGTGTAGATGCTAAGAAAATAGTGCCAACTATCTTATATCCAACTGAAGTTATGGACGGTGCTATCTTAAGTGGAAACTGTGTATCAGCTTGTGACAAAAATACAAGTTACCATCACTTAAATAACCCTATCATCAAAAACTTATACAAGCAACATGGAAAAGAGATCAACTTCATGGGAATCATCATAACTAATGAAAACGTTTACTTAGCAGATAAAGAAAGATCTTCTGACTGGACAGCTAAATTTACTAAATACTTAGGATTAGATGGTGTAGTAGTTTCTCAAGAAGGATTCGGAAACCCAGATACAGACTTAATCATGAACTGTAAGAAAGTAGAAGCTCAAGGTGTTAAAACAGTTATCGTTACTGACGAATATGCTGGTAGAGACGGATCTTCTCAATCTTTAGCAGATGCAGACGTAGCAGCTAACGCAGTAGTAACTGGTGGAAACGCAAATGAAATGATAATCTTACCTCCAATGAAAAAAATCATCGGAATGTTAGACTATACAGATACAGTAGCTGGTGGATTTGACGGTTCATTAAGACCTGATGGAAGCATCGAGGCAGAATTACAAATAATCACTGGTGCAACAAACGAATTAGGATTCAACAAATTAACAGCTAAAACGTACTAGTTTTAATAAATAAAACTTCGACAGAGATAATGTCAAAAATTAATAAAAACAATTAGGAGGCAACACATGTTTAATTATGAAAATAAAAAATTAATCATCGTCGGTGATAGAGACGGTGTACCTGGAGAAGCTATAAAGGAATGTGCTGAGACAATAGCTAACGTAGAAGTTATATTTGCTTCTACAGAATGCTTTGTCTGAACGGCAGCAGGAGCAATGGATTTAGAGAATCAAAAAAGAATTAAAG
>CAZUGM010000284.1:0-1994 GCA_964619915.1 uncultured Fusobacteriaceae bacterium
AGGATACTCTTTACATAGCAAGGGCCAATACGCTTCTCAACGAAGATATGACCTTCCAGGAGAAGCATGTCTACGTAAGATCAGAAAGGGTACTACAACAACTTAAAATTCCATAGAGTTATCGCTGACTTTATGATTCAAGGTGGATGCCCACAAGGTACAGGAATGGGTGGCCCTGGATATAACTTCAAAGACGAATTCGTAAGAGAACTAGTTTTTAATAAGCCTGGAATCTTAGCTATGGCTAACTCTGGTCCAAATACAAATGGTTCTCAATTTTTCATCACTCATACAGAGACTACTTGGTTAAACCATAAGCATACTATCTTCGGAGAAGTTGTATCTTCTGAAGATCAAGATGTAGTTAACAAAGTAGCTCAAAACGATATCATAGAAACTATTGAAATCACTGGAGATGTAGATGCATTTTTAGAAGCAAACAAGGAACTATTAGCTGAATTAAACACAGAGTTAGCTAAATCTTTCCCTAACTTAAAATAATTCTAAAATTCGGAGGTATACACATGAAAAAAATATCACTTATCTCTGCACTCCTCCTGCTTCTAATTTTAGGAGGGTGCTCATCTATCAGAAGAGCCATGAAAGCCGGAGAGGTAGCGAAAATAAACAATGTAAAGGCAACGATAGTTACTACTCAAGGAGATATCAACTTCTACCTCTATCCAGAAGCTGCTCCTGTTACAGTAGCTAACTTTATAAACCTGTCTAAAAGAGGTTTTTATGATGACTTGAAATTCCACAGAGTTATAGATAACTTTATGGCTCAGGGAGGAGATCCTCTAGAAACAGGAATGGGTGGACCCGGCTATCAGATTGAAGATGAATTTGTAGAGTGGTTAGATTTCTATCAGACAGGTATACTGGCTATGGCAAATGCAGGTCCTAATACTGGTGGTTCTCAATTTTTCATGACTATGTATGCCGCCGACTGGTTAAATAATAAACATACAGTATTTGGAGAGGTTATCTCTGATACCGATCTAGGTGTTATCAGAAAGCTGGAAATAGGAGACAGGATCAGAGAGATCAGGTTTGATGGGGATATCGATTTCTTCCTAGCACTTGAAAAAGACAGGGTTGATTTTTGGAATGAGACTCTCGACAGAAATTTCCCTGGTCTAAGAAAATATCCGGTAAAAGATATTACCGATCCAGTTTTTACTGAAACTTATATTAACTATAAGGATGAATTAGAACGAATCCAAGAAACTAAATTAAAAACAGCTGAACCTTATGATCCAAAATTTATCCCAGCCTGGATAAGATATATAGATAATAAGTATACTGCTGCTAAAAAGAAAGATGAGGTTTCTTCTAGTGAAAGATTAGAAGAACGTAATGAAGACAATCTTTCAGTTATAGCTACTTCTGTCACTGTAAGTAAATCTGACAGCGGAGTAACTACAGATACCTCTGTAGTTACCAGCGATGAGGGTGGCACTATCACTGAAACTTCTACAGAAGATAAACCAGAAGATTCAGAAGCAGAGTAGTAAACAAAAAAAGAAAAAGAACTTTCAATTATGAAAGTTCTTTTTTATATACCTGTCTGGATACAATGTCACGTTGTTTTTTTACTATCTTCCCATCATATCTATAAAATATCTGTGCATCTCCAAATTATCTGTCAATTCAGGGTGAAAAGATGTTACCAAGAGATTCTTCTCCCTGGCCGCTACTATCTTTCCATCGATTTTTCCCAATACCTCTACTTCTTTTCCCACCATCTCTATATAGGGTGCCCTTATGAATACCATGGGAATTTTATCCTCTATCCCCTTAAAGACACCGTCCACCCTGAAACTTCCCAGCTGTCTCCCATAACCATTTCTCCTAACTACAATATCCATAAGGGACAGGTGGGTCATCACATCATCAGCTATCTCCCTGGCCAGCAAGATCATCCCGGCACATGTCCCCCAAATAGGAAGTCCTCCCCTGATCATTTCAATCAAAATTGCTTTCAGATTCAA
>CAZUGM010000285.1:0-1982 GCA_964619915.1 uncultured Fusobacteriaceae bacterium
TCTGACTTCGGATCAGAGGGTTATGGGTTCGATTCCTATTAGGTGCGCCATTTTTAATCAATTTCAGTGCTGCTTTTAATAGCAGCTTTTTTATTTCCCTATAATAACTTTTACTGTATAATGGTAAAAATCCTTTTAAAAAAGATAATTATCAATAAAAACAACAAAAGAGGAAGATTAGTTTACTCTAATCTTCCTCTTTATTATAAATCTTGTGTCCTTTAAGCTAAACTATTTAAGCTGCTTCTTTTTAAAATGTGGAGAATCTCCCCAGTCATTATAGATAATCTCATCTCCAACACTTTCAACTCTCTTTCCCAGACAACTTTTACACTGATCAGCATTATCATCTATACATGGTTTATTGTTATAAAGCTGATATTTAGCCTTATGTTCTTTCAGAGTTGTAATAGGCATTAAAATATTAGCTCCTGCCTTTAACCCCTTCTCTCTGCCTAAAGGATCTAACCCCTGAAGAGCAGTGGTAGCTGCAATGTTGACATCTTTTAAATAGAGTCTGGTCAATGCTATCATCTTTAAGCCCAATTCAACTCTCTTTTTCTTATCCAGAATATTATTTTTTTCTTTTTTCCCCATGGGAGTATCATCATGAAGAATATAAGGCCCCATACCTATCATATCTATATCCATCTTTTCATAGAATAATATATCATCCACCAAATCCTCTGTAGTCTGACCTGGTAATCCAATCATTACTCCTGTACCAACCTGATATCCGGCCTTTCTCAGATCCTTTAAACACTTTATTCTAGTCTCATGGTTATGAAGAGGATCTTTTGGATGAAGAGATTCATATATTTCTTTATTAGAACTCTCTATTCTAAGTAAATATCTATGAGCTCCAGCATCATACCACCTTTTATACGTTTCATAGGTCTGCTCACCGAGGGATAGAGTGATTCCCAATTTATTGTTGGAGATCTTTTTTATTCCAATTACAACTTCCTCAATAAAGTTAACAAATTCCTCATCACATCTTTCTCCAGCCTGAATAGCTATAGATGCATAATTATTTTCATATATCCACTTAGCCCCTTCTAAAATCTGTTCTTTGGTCATTCTAAATTTTTCAACTTTATCATTATCCCTTCTTATTCCACAATAAAGACAGTTTTTAATACATTCATTACTAATTTCTATAAGCCCACGATAATAAACTTTATTCCCAATATTTTCTAACTTAACTTCATAAGCCTTCTTAAATATTTTTTCTATATCTTCTGCTGAACTTGTATTCATTAAGTAGATCAAATCACTTCGATCCAATTTTTCTTTATTTAATATTCTTTCTATATCCAAAATAAATCCCCCCTACAAATCTTTATTTAATAGATAAATAATACCATTAATTAGTGATTTTTTCCACAAAAAAACTTCTAAAATTAATCGATAACATCTGCAATTTTATTTTTTTTTACATTTATCCAGTTTAAATGGTGGATTTTTTTTAGACCGATCTATGCTATAATAATAAGAAAAAAAGGAGACCATATTTATGAAATATAAAGCAGTTATTTCTGATTTAGACGGTACACTTTTAAATTCAGAACATAAAATTTCAGATTATACTAAAACAGTTATTAAATCCATCATCGATAGCGGAATAAAATTTTTTATTGCAACCGGAAGACATCACACCGATGTATTGGCGATAAAAAAGATCTTAGATTTAGACAGTATTATGATTACCTCTAACGGAGCTAGAGTTCATGATGAAGAAAATAAAGAGATCCTGGCCAGAGATCTTCCCCTGTCTATATCAAGGGAGATAATAGACCTTAAATTAAACGATGAAATTTACGTCAATCTATATGCCGGGGATCATTGGTATACAGAAAAAGAAGCCCAGTGGACCGAAGAGTTCCATACTGAATCCGGATTCACCTATACCTTAGCTAATTTTGAAGATCTGAAAAATACTAAAATCACCAAGTTCTTTTACCTCCATGAAGACCCAGAGG
>CAZUGM010000286.1:0-1970 GCA_964619915.1 uncultured Fusobacteriaceae bacterium
AATCAATAATGAATTGGTATACTTGTTAATAATTCTATGTTATTATATCTGTGCAGGATGTGTTATATTTCCTTTTGGAGTTGTTGTGATGACAATATCATATGATGTAGGCTGTTTTTTTATGGAACTAATTTAAATCTCGAAAATAAAGGAAAAAATAAGAAAATTTTTTAAATTTAAAACAATTAGGAGGTCTTTATGAAAAATAATCTAAAAAAAGGATTTTCAGCAATGGAATTATTAATACTAATTGCAATAATTGGAATCTTAGCAACAACGGTAGTACCTAAAATAATAAATAATCTAAATAAAGCAAAGGTTGCAAAAGTAAAGCATAAATTGGGATTGATCAGATTAAAATTGTCATTTGAAGAAAGTCTGGCGGAAGAATTTTCAGATCTGGCAAACAATGATCCCGATCTAAAAAATAATTTTGATGTAAAACCAACGGAATCCTTTTCATTCAATGAGGAAGGATTTGATGAAACAGATAATATAGTAATATTCAGGGACAATAAAGGCGGATGGATATATAATAGAAGGAAGGGGGAAGTCTATGCCAATCTGCCAGATGGAGCATATACATCAGATCCTGACAATGAAATCTGGGGTGGAGAAACAGTCCCGAGACCCCAAATAAATTATACCGACACTCTCTCCTATGGAAAGTTACAATTTTTAAATGACGACGGTGACTGGGAAGATATGGTAGACGGTGAAACCTACCCGGCAGATACAAAAATAAAATATGTTCCCGATCCGGATAGTATTTCTGGCAGTTCAAATCAAATAAAGATCGGAACAAATCCTAAAGGAAAAGCTAAATTAAGTGACTGGGGAGTAGTTGATGGGAATACAGCAGTCTTAAAATCTGACGGGACAACTATCACTACCACAGTTTCAAATGGAGATTTAAAAACATTTAACGGGAAAAAGGCTATGGGAAATGGAATAGGTTCTTCTACACTCAGTTCAGGACTAAATTTAAACAACACATTAACAGTGGATGTAAAAGGAGAAAATATCAATAAGGTTATCTTCACTCTAGATGGATTGGGAGGATGGTTTGATGAAGATAGTGACCATGCTACCAAAGTAAAAATTTCTGCCTATAACGAAAAGAATGAATTGATAGATACACAGAGCAGTTATAGAGACTCAGGATCATTTACAGATGAATATTCCTTTGAAATAACGCAGCCTGTTTCTTATTTCAAACTGGGAACAGAAGGCAGCAATGGTACCTATGTAGTACAGAGTGTAGATTTAATAAGAAGTGCCCAGGATCAGGTTAATTTAACCATTGAAAATCCAGACGGGACAATTGAAGAGATATCCAAGGACATACTTTTAGATAATATAAATTCAAATGAGGAGATTACTATAAAAGAAAAACCGAAAGAGAACGAGGAGAATAGTTAGATCCAAAAGTAACTGCTGACACTACCATAAGTGTCATTAAAATATTTATTTTTTAAATTATTAAAAAAAATTTAAACTTTTTAACCACCTTTTACGACTAACTAGTATAAGCAAATGAAAATAATAATTTTTTCATTTCTTTCTTTCCTAAATGATAGAATAAAAAACTCCTGACTGTACGACTATTACAGGTAGGAGTTTTTTATTTTTTTTTGATATATATATCCTACGAGAGGATAATTTTTCTACACCAAGCTCATAAAGGAAACAAATAGATTCTAAAGTTTTCGCCTTTAATACGAGCTACTTTTTCTAGATGTTACATAGCTTCTCAGTAAATATTTTGCGAGTTTCGTCGTACCCGCCATGCCCGTCAGGCATCCCACTAAGAAACGGGGATCCATGATCTCACTCTATAACATCAAATGGTTAAACCTTCAGCTTCCCCATTTAGGGGAAACCTAACGAGGAACTGTTAATTTTTTTTTCTCTGTTTCTTTTGCTGCATTTTTATTTTTTTCTAATGTTATTAGAGGAAAATAAAATAT
>CAZUGM010000287.1:0-1518 GCA_964619915.1 uncultured Fusobacteriaceae bacterium
GAAGTAGGGATTAAAGCAAATTTAGTTGAGGTAGAATGGGGAACTTGGTTAAAAGATATCTATGCAGGCAGAAAATATGAGGGTACAATAATCGCATTGGATGGAAAGATCGAGCCCTATGACATATTGAATCGTTATATCAGCAATCATCGTAGAAATTTTATGAACTACGAGTCTAAAGAATACGATGCAGTTATGAAAAAAATCACCCAGATCACAGATGAAAAAACCAAAACGGAGCTGTATAAGGAAGCTCAAATGATACTGGCTCAGGATATCCCAGTTGTATTTATCATGGCACCGGCAGGAATAATTGCAACAGATAAAGATCTGAGAGGATATACTCCTTATCCCATCTATGTACAGGATATCTCCACCCTTTATTTCGTAAAATAGGAGAAGATATGATTTATTTTATTAAAAGAATTAGTATAATGATCTTTACATTGTTTCTTGTATCGGTTATATCCTTTTCGGTGTTCCAAATAATTCCCGGTGATCCTGCCCTTTCAAAATTGGGGATAGAGGCTACCCAGGAACAGATAGACACCCTGAGAACAGAACTTATGTTGGATAAACCACTATCCACACAATATATTTACTGGGCAAAAAACATCTTGAAGGGAGATTTGGGAGAATCTATCAGATTTTCAAGACCCATAGAAAAACTTATAAGGGAAAGAATAGTGGTTACACTTAGTTTAGGGATCTATGCTATCCTGATTGCGGTGGTCATAGGGATACCCATTGGTATTTTAAATGCTAAATATAACGACACTAAATTTGGAGCATGGCTCTCTATGTTCTCCCACCTGGGTCTTGCCATCCCGGAATTTTGGCTGGGGATAATATTTTTAATTATATTCGGAATAATATTTAAACTGTTTTCCCTGAAGTATATCTCCTTCGGAGAGGATCCTATCTCTCATATAGAGATAATAACCCTCCCTGCTTTTGCCCTTGCCATATCGAGAATTTCAGTGGTGGCAAGGCATATGAAGAATATAATATTGGAAGAACAGGAGAAAGACTATGTAAGAACGGCATACAGCAAGGGTCTTTCAGCCAACAACATATATATATGTCATATCCTTCAAAATGCCCTGATCCCGACAATCACAATAATCGGTATGCTGACAGCAGGGGTATTAGGAGGAGCCATAGTGGTTGAGCAGGTATTTAACCTGCCAGGTATCGGGACTCTTTTAATTAACGGTGTCACCACAAGAGATATACCATTAGTCCAGGCTATCATTACCTATATAGCTTCGGTAGTGGTAATCATAAATTTTTTAATTGATATATTATATAGAGTTGTAGACCCGAGAATATCTATTTAGGAGAATAAAATGAATATAAAAGTCAAAGATCATAACTTGATAGTAGGAGGGGGAATATTAATATTCCTTTTACTATAGTAGGTGGTATCAATGAGCTTTCTGATGTAGACAGACTTTTGAATGCGGGAGCTGATAAGATATCAGTAAATTCTACGGCTACCAGAAATCCGAAGATAAT
>CAZUGM010000287.1:1528-1918 GCA_964619915.1 uncultured Fusobacteriaceae bacterium
GTAAGCGATAGGATCATAGGAATTACTGTAGTTTCAGTGGGCACCAGCGTTCCGGCTTTTACTTATTATGGGAGTGAGTTTTTTCTATCTGCCCCATTCAGTTACTGAAATAAATACAAAATTAAAACTCTCCTCTCCGAATTTTTCCTACCCTTTAGGGACCGACAATTTCGGGAGAGATATCCTCAGCAGGCTCATGAAGGGGTCCCAGACAGCTTTTTTAGTAGGGATAATCTCTGTGGGTATAGGGAGCAGTATGGGAGTATTTTTAGGAGCAATTTCTGGATATTTTGGCGGCAGGATAGATGAATTTATAATGAGGATAATCGATGCCATGATGGCTTTCCCCGGGATCTTATTCGCCCTTATGTTTATCTCTGTATTTGGAGT
>CAZUGM010000288.1:0-1912 GCA_964619915.1 uncultured Fusobacteriaceae bacterium
ACCTCTCCAGAAAGTACAGCTGCCATAGCTCCTACCTCTTTGGCTACCTGATATCCCATAGCTTTTACAATCAGAGCTGCTTTTTCATCTCCATTTTCGGCATTATCAGTAACCTCTTTCATATCATTGGTATCTAAATATGCTACTACCCCGCCGTTTCCTTTGATTCTTTTTTTTATGAAATCCAGTTCATATTTTCCACTTGTAGCCATCTTTAACAGGTCTCCAATAGGAAGCTGTCCTGATCTTTCAGGTGAAAATGGTCCATCTCCATCCAGGGCATTATTTACATCTATAACTCTGCCGTTTGAATGAGCTCCTACACTGATTCCCCCACCAAGATGTACAACAATTAAGTTTAACTCATTGTAAGATTTCCCCATCTCTTTGGCAGCTCTTCTAGCCACTGCTTTTTGGTTCAATGCATGGAAGATACTCTTTCTCTCCAATTCAGGAATACCAGATACTCTGGCTACCTCATCTAACTCGTCCACCACTACAGGATCTACAATGTATGAAGGTTTTGATATAGTAGAAGCTATCTCATGAGCTATCCTTCCACCTAAGTTTGATGCATGTTCTCCCAATACTCCAACCTTTAAATCCGCCAGCATATCTTCATTCACTTCATAAGTTCCACCAGCAATTGGTTTTAACAATCCTCCTCTACCTACAATAGCTGCTAATTCCTCAATTTTTACCCCTGATTCAGATACCGCATCTAAGATAACTTCCCTTCTAAATTCCAATTGATCTGAAATATTTTCAAATGGTGCTAATTCCTCATTTGTATGTCTCAGAGTTTTTTCAAAGATCTCTTTTTCATTCTCATAGATCGCTATCTTTGTAGATGTAGACCCTGGATTAATTGCTAATATTTTGTAACTCATTTCTTTATCCCCCCTATGGACCATATATAGATTTATAATTTTCCTGCTGTCATTGCTCCCAGTATTATTGAATTCAATTTTGTTTCCTCACTGTCTGCTCTGGAAGTAAGTATAATCGGAGCTGTAGCTCCAACTATCAATCCTGCTCCCTTCGATCTTGCAAAATAAGATATAGATTTATACAGGATATTTCCACCTTCGATATCCGGAGCCAATAAAATGTCTGCCATTCCGGCCACTTCATGGTCGATTCCCTTATGTTTAGCTGCCTCTAGTGACACGGCATTATCCAGTGCAAAAGGTCCTCCCACTATACAATTTTCAATCTCTCCATTTTTACTCATCTCTTCCAATTCATGGGCATCCACTGTATCCGGCATTTTGGGATTCATTTTTTCCTTGGCACAGATACACGCCACCTTTTGAACCTCTATGTCTAAAGCACGAGCCACCTTTACTGAGTTATCTATAATTTTTTTCTTAGCTTTTACACCTGGAGCTATATTCATAGCCGCATCTGTAATAAAAAATAATCTGTCATAGTTTTCAATCTCAAACACAGCTACATGAGATAGTATCCCATCTCCTCTAAGACCAATTTCCTTATCTAATGCGGCTTTTAATACCACACTTGTATCCACCAGACCCTTCATCAGCATATCTGCTCTTCCACTTGATACCTCTATTACAGCCTGTCTGGCAGCTTCCATATCATCTGTTTTATGGATAACCCTGTAATTAGATAGGTCTATGTTCAGTTCCTCTGCCACTTTTTCTATCTTGACAGAATCTCCTACCAATACCCCGTCTACTACACCTTTTTTTCTAGCTTCCTCTACAGATAATAAAACCTCCCTATCTTGAGCCACAGCCACAGAAATAACTTTTTTTTCCCCTTGCTGTTGTGCCTTAGATAGTATTTCTTCAAAATTTTTCATCTTGCCCCCCTCGGTTATATTTCATACAAACTAAAAACCTATAATTACCCCAATGAAGTAATTATAAGATTTTAATCTGTAATC
>CAZUGM010000289.1:0-1048 GCA_964619915.1 uncultured Fusobacteriaceae bacterium
GTGGGACTGGATATATCAACTGGTGAACCTGCTGAAATTGCTTTGGGAATAATGGCAGAGATATTAAAAGTGAAAAACAATGGGACAGGAAAGCACATGAGAGAAGTAAAAACCATAAATTTATAGGAGCTGAGTTATGAAAAGGATAGATACAAAAGATGCAGTCGGCCATGTTATTTCCCACGATATAACAGAGATAATTCCAGGAAAATTTAAGGGAAGAGCCTTTAAGAAGGGACATATAATCAAAGAAGAGGACATAGAAAAACTCCTGAGGTTGGGAAAGGAGCATATCTATATCTTTGAAATTGGGGAAGATGAACTACATGAAAATGATGCCGCATTAATTTTAGGTGAGATTGGCTGTGGAGAAGATATCTATTTAAGCGAAGAGATTAAAGAGGGAAAGATAGAATTTTATGCAAAAGTTGACGGACTTCTTAAAATAAACAAGGAAAAACTTTTTGAGCTGAACATGTTAGGACAGATCTCCTTTGCTACACTCCCTGAAAATATTCCTGTGAAAAAAGGAGATAAGGTAGCCGGAGCCAGGGTAATCCCCCTCATTATAAAAAAGGAAAAGATGGAGTCCGCTAAACAGATAACTTCTGATAAATTAATAGACGTAAAAAAATTCAAAAAAATGAACATTGGGATAGTAACTACAGGGAGTGAGATCTTTCATAAAAGGATAGTAGATAAATTCGGACCTGTAGTTGAAAAAAAAGTAACTGAATATAATTGTAATGTGATCGGTCAGATTGTAGTAACAGATGATAAAGAGATGATAAAAGATGCCATTAAAACCCATATAAATAATGGAGCAGATATGGTAATATGTACAGGTGGTATGTCTGTAGACCCAGATGACCTTACACCTAGCTCTATAATTGAGTTGGGAGGAGAGTTGGTAAGTTATGGATCACCGGTACTTCCCGGATCCATGTTTCTACTCTCATATTTGGATGAGATTCCAATTATGTGACTTCCCGGCTGTGTGATGTACTGCAAAAAAACTGTATTTGATCTGATCTTACCCAGGGTTCTC
>CAZUGM010000289.1:1058-1912 GCA_964619915.1 uncultured Fusobacteriaceae bacterium
AGCGGAGAAAAACTGAGTATGGAAGATATCATGAGGTATGGTCATGGTGGTCTTTGTCAGAACTGCGATATATGCAGATACCCAAATTGCAGTTTCGGTAAATAAAGCAATGTGACGTTGCATCCAGTAAAGCACAATTTAGGTTTTTAATATTTTAGATACTATATAAAATATTAAAAATAGAGAAACAACTTTAAGCTGTATAAGCAGATTAAATATAAAAATAAATAAAAAGGTGGAAAAATAATATGGAAATCAAAAGATATGAAACTAACAAAAGAACAAGTAAAGTAGTAATACACAACAATACAGTGTATCTATGTGGACAAGTAGCCAAGGATGCTACTAAAGGAATCAAAGAACAAACAATTACAACCCTTGAAAAAATAGACGAATTATTAGCCAGTGTAGGATCAAATAAAGATAAAGTATTATCCGCTACAATCTACGTTAAAGATATGTCATTATTTCAAGATATGAATGAAATTTGGGATAACTGGACAAATGAAGGATTTGCTCCTGCCAGAGCATGTGTTGAAGCAAAAATGGCCAGAGAAGAATTATTGGTAGAAATTTCTATCGTAGCAGCAGTATAGTACTATAAAAATCCATAGCTATCAAGGTAAGAAATTTTGGAACCCAACTACAAAGTAGTTGGGTTCCTTTTTAAATTACAAAAAAACACTTACAAAAGTGGGAAAAATTTAACATGTAGTTATATGCCGGTAATAACTAAAGTATAGTATTATTTGCTTTTTAGTTATATAATGTCAGTATTACGGGATTTTTTTAAAACTGGAGGTGTTAAAAATGGTTAAAGTGTTATTAAGTGGTATCGCAGTATTTTTAATTTT
>CAZUGM010000290.1:0-1896 GCA_964619915.1 uncultured Fusobacteriaceae bacterium
ACCACCAGCATCGCATCCAATTCACGTAAAGCCTTGTCCGATCTCCACTCCTTGGCCAATTCCACCGAAGCTTTTTTCAGGTTGCCGCCATATTCATCCAGTTTGTTTTCAAATTTATCGAATAAGGCAAAGGCATCTGCTGCCGCACCTGCAAATCCCGCTAATATTGAATCGTTATAAAATTTTCTTATTTTTTTTGCTTTATTTTTAAATACGGTATCTCCAAAGGTTACCTGCCCGTCTCCTGCAATGGCTACCTTATCTCCGTCTTTTACCGCCAATATTGTAGTTGCTCTAAATTTCAATTTTGCTCCTCCTTCCAAAATGTTTTTTATTTGAACCTCTTCATCGCTAAGAAAAGAGATAAAAAGGTTCACAAAGATTTTCTTTAAATTTAAAAAGTGAAGTTTATAGTCGTTACACTTCGGCAGTAATTTTCCTACAATAACGATTGTGAACTACTCACTAAGACAATTATAAACCTTCTTGAACTTTTCGGTTACATTTTCTGTCAAGAGAAAAGGTAACTCGTATTAAGGGCGAAACCCTTAGAACCTTAATCTTTTATCATTAGAATTCATGATTAATTATTTCTTTTTCACTAATAAATATTAACTATTAACTCCCCTTCGAACTACTATCATATGCTCCTCATATATCCTTGTACTCTCCGGGCTGGTATGTCCCATAAGTTCCTGTAGAAAATGAATATTCATCCCCTTTTCCAAAAGATACACTCCAAAGGTATGTCTGAATGTATGAGGACTTATCTCTTTTTCCAACCCTGCTTTTTTGGCATACCTGTCTATTATCCTACGGAGAGACCTGTCACTCAATCTTGTCCCGCTTCCATTTACAAAGATAATATCAGGATTATATTTTTCACCATATTTGTCTTTTTTTGCAATTAAATAATCTTTAAAAAACTTCTCCGCTGTCTGGCTAAAAAATACAGTCCGGCTGCTGTTTCCCACGATCTTTATCTCCCGTTCTTCCAGATCCACTATATTTTCTCCCAATGAAAGCAGTTCCCCTGCTCTTATCCCGCTGGAATAGAGAAGTTCTATAATCAGCCTGTCTCTGATCCCATTGGTCTTAGTGATATCGATTACCGATCTCAATCTTTCCAACTCATCCTTTTTTAAAAGAGTCGGAAATTTATTTACAAAAGATGGGTTATTCAGAAGTATTATGGGATTTTTATCTATAACTTTATTTTCCTTTAAATATTTGAAAAAAGTTCTCAAGGTGGATAACTTCCTGCTTATGGATCTCTTGCTTATATTGATAGTCCCTAAGTAGAGGATAAACCCCCTTAAATTCAGCTCCTCCACCTCACCTATATTTTCAATGAGTTCATGCCCTACAATAAATTCCACAAATTGTTCCAAATCTTTTTTATAGGATTTTATGGTATTTTCACTTTTTTGCTGTCCAAATTGTTCATAGTAGATAAATTCCTTTATCAGTTTCTCCAAAATCACAACACCCCCTTTTGATATTTTTCCTAACCTAAATTAATGAATACAGGTTAAAGTATTCTTTTTGTCATGAATTACACAGATTTCTAAAATCAAAATCCTTACACGAAGCTCACAAAGAAAACCTATCAACACAGAGATCCACTGAGGGATTATACGAAGGGGATACGAGTATTAATTTTTTTCATACTTAAGGAAAAAAATTAAATATATAAATTACTTATAACTAGAAGAAATTTTAAATGTATTATTAGAGTTTCACAGATTAAGTTCTTTTATTTTGGCTTTAACCAAAATTTTAATCTTTTCTCTGGGCAGCTCTCTTTTCCTCCGTGTTCTCTGTTTCCAAGGTTTGTTCTAGAATTTTATTTCCTTTATTTTTTCCTTCATATACACTACCGATCTTTCCCCTATG
>CAZUGM010000291.1:0-1863 GCA_964619915.1 uncultured Fusobacteriaceae bacterium
CAATTTAAATGAATTGGAGCTGGCAGAAAAAAACTTAAAATTGATAGATATCAAAGCTTTAGATGAGGAATTTTTTGGAGATTATTATTATTTAGGCGGGATGATCTACTATAATTTAGAAAACTATGATGAAAGTTCTAAATATTTTAGGACATTAATTAAAAGATTTCCAAACACGACCCTTAGTAATAGGGGAAGAATATATATATTAAAAATAGAAAAATTAAATAAAAATAAATTAGAGAAAGAGGTAGAAAATGAATCAAACAGTTGAAAACAATGACCACATTGTCCAAGACAAGTGGAACAAGGTAGAAGAGATCAAAGCAATGGGAATCGAACCATTTGGAAGAAAGTACAACAAGTTAAATATGGTAGAAGATATTATAAATTCAGAGGTTGAGTTCGATAAAGATCCTGAAAATTATAATGAAACATTTCAAACTGCAGGAAGAATAATGGCATTCAGACCAGCAGGGAAAAAAGCAGTATTCGGTCATATTGAAGATCAGACTGGAAGAATCCAATTTTATATCAGAAAAGATGTAGTTGGAGACGAAGCATTTGAAGTAATCAGTAAGATTGGAACTGGAGATTTTATAGGAATCAAAGGTGGAGTATTTAAAACAGGAAAGGGAGAATTCACGTTAAGAGCCACTGAATTTGAATTTTTATCTAAAAATATCAAGCCGTTACCGGATAAATTCCACGGTTTAACAGATGTAGAAACTAGATACAGACAAAGATATGTAGACCTTATCATGAACAGAGAAGTTAAGGATACATTCATCAAAAGAACAAAAATCATAAGCCATATCAGAAAGATGTTAACACAGAAGGATTTTTTAGAAGTTGAAACTCCTATGATGCATCCAATCGTTGGAGGAGCTTCTGCGAGACCTTTCGTAACTCACCATAATACTTTAGATATGGAATTATACTTAAGAATAGCTCCAGAACTATACCTAAAAAGATTAGTTGTGGGTGGATTTGATAAAGTATTCGAAATTAACAGAAACTTTAGAAATGAAGGGATCTCAACTAGACATAATCCTGAATTTACAATGATGGAATTATACCAGGCATATGCTGACTTTGAGGATATAATGGACCTTACAGAAGAGATCATTACCAGTTGTGCAAAGGAAGTATTGGGAACAACTTCTGTAGAATATAATGGAAAAACAATTAACTTAGAAGGTTTCAAAAGAATACACATGGTAGACATCGTAAAAGAAGTTACTGGTGTAGACTTCTGGCCTGAGATGAGTGTAGAAGCTGCCAGAGAATTAGCTGAAGCAAATGAAGTGCATTTAGCTCCTCATATGGATACAGTAGGACACATCATCAACGAATTCTTCGAGCAAAAATGTGAGGATACAATAGTACAGCCTACATTTGTAATGGGTCATCCGGTAGAGATCTCTCCATTAGCTAAGAGAACAAAAAATGATGGAAGATTTACTGATAGATTTGAGCTGTTTATCGATGCCAGAGAATATGGAAATGCATTCTCAGAGTTAAAGGATCCTGCAGATCAAAAAGGTAGATTTGAAGAGCAAGTAGCAGAAGCTACAAAGGGTAACGACGAGGCTAATGCCGTAATTGATGAAGATTACATCAATGCATTGGAATACGGTCTTCCACCAACAGGAGGATTAGGAATCGGTATCGATAGATTAGTAATGTTATTAACAGGAGCACCGTCAATCAGAGACGTAATCATGTTCCCGCAAATGAGAAAAAAATAATAATTTTTTAAGGGCATAGAGAGATCTATGCTCTTTTTGTTTGGAAAAATATAAATTTTAGGAGATTTCATGAGTATCAAAATTTATTCTAACTTTAGAATTAATTTTAAAT
>CAZUGM010000292.1:0-1810 GCA_964619915.1 uncultured Fusobacteriaceae bacterium
ACGAGGAAGGATGTCTCAGTGTTCCCGGGATACATAAAAAAGTAAAGAGGCCTGAAAGTTTAAAAGTAAGATATTTAAATGAAAATGGTGAAAGTGTGGAAGAGGAATTAGAAGAACTTTGGGCTCGTGCATTCCAGCATGAAAACGATCACTTAGAGGGGATCTTATTTGTAGATAAGATAGCACCTGTAGCTAAGAGATTGGTGAGTAAAAAATTAATGAACTTAAAAAAAGAAACCCTTAAAAAATTAGGAAAATAAAGGGTCATAGAAGGAGAGGTAATTTGAGAATATTATTTATGGGAACACCTGAATTTGCATTAAATTCACTTAAAACACTAGATGAAAATCATGATGTTATTGGTATTTTTACTAAGGTAGATAAACCTAATAGCAGAGGAAAAAAAATAAAGTTTAACCCGATTAAACAATATGGATTAGATAATGAGATAAAGGTATATCAGCCTAATTCAGTAAAGACAGAGGAAACAATAGAATTGGTAAAAGAATTAAATCCTGATCTTATCGTAGTGGTAGCTTATGGTAAGATATTACCACAGGAATTGATAGATATCCCTGAAAAGGGGATAATCAATGTGCACTCATCCCTTCTGCCTAAATATAGAGGAGCTGCTCCAATCCACGCTGCCATAATAAACGGCGAGAAAGAAAGTGGCGTTACTATAATGGATATAGTACAGGAATTGGATGCCGGAGATATAATCTTACAGGCTAAAACACCGATAGATGAAATGGATACATTGGAGGATCTGCACGACAGATTAGCTATAATAGGAAGTGAAACATTGTTAAAAGCTGTAAATATGATAGAAAGCGGAGTTGCGACTAGAACTCCCCAGGATGAAACAAAGGTAACCTTTGTTAAGCCCATCAAAAAAGAGGAATGTGAGATACACTGGGATCATTCCATGGAAAGGGTATATAATTTTGTAAGGGGATTAAATCCATTCCCATCGGCATATTCGTTCTGTAATGAAAAGTTATACAAGGTATATTTTGTAGAAAAATATGATAGAATCTATGATGGAGAATTTGGAGAAGTAGTGGACCTGGTTAAAGGGAAAGGTCCGGTTGTAAAGGTATTAGATGGAAGTTTAATAATAACCAGCATAAAGCCTGAAAATAAAAGGAGAATGACTGGAGCAGATTTAGTTAATGGAAACTATATTAAAGTGGGGGAAAAATTTAGTATAGGCAGTAAAGCAATACAATTATAGGGGGAAACAAGTGATTATAAAAGAAAAAAGAAATGGTATATCCTCAAGGGTAATAGAGAGGCTGACTAAATATTTGAGATGTCTGGAAAATTTATCGCCTGAAGATTATATATCTTCAGAGGAACTAGCGATTAAAATGGGATTTACAGCGGCTCAAATCAGGAAAGACCTATCTAACTTTGGTGAATTTGGTATAAGAGGAAAAGGTTATCAAATCAGAACTCTTTACAGTGACATCGAAAGAATATTAGGGGTACATAAAACAAATAATATAATAGTTATAGGAGCAGGAAGACTTGGGGGAGCCTTGGTTTCAGAACCAGAGTTTACTAAAGAAAGTTTCAATATAATAGGTGTATTTGATAATTCTGATACTAAGATCGGAACTGAAATGAAAGGAATCAAGATCAGAGATGTAAAGGAAATCCCATACTTTTTACAGTCTAAAGACAGGGTAGATGTAGCGATACTAACAGTACCTAAAAAAGTAGCCCAGCAAATGGCTGTATTATTAGTGGAATCAGGGGTAAAATCAATTTTAAATTTTGCACCAATTAATTTAGAGGTACCGGA
>CAZUGM010000293.1:0-1736 GCA_964619915.1 uncultured Fusobacteriaceae bacterium
AACGAAAGAAGATTAATAGCAGAGTTAGACATTCCTGTATTCCATGCCGCTCAGCATGGTACCGCAATAGTTACTACAGCAGCAGTAATAAACTCAGCTAAATTATTAGGAAAGAACATCTCTGACCTGAAAGTATCTATGATAGGAACTGGATCTGCTGGATCGTCTATCGCTAGAATGCTTAAGGGATTAGGAGTTAAATCATTATATGCTTACAACTCTAAGGGTGTTGTAACGCAGGATAAATATGACAGCTATAGATTCTTAGTGAAGGAATTATTGGATCAAAATATTATCGATACACCAGAAAACTTAAAGGAAGATACAGTTGCTGAAGTAATTAAGGGAACAGACGTGTTCGTAGGAGTATCTGCACCAGGAATGGTAACTAAAGATATGGTTAGATCTATGAATGCAGATCCTATTATCTTAGCTATGGCAAATCCTACACCTGAGATCATGCCTGAAGATGCATTAGAAGCTGGAGCTGCAGTAGTGGGAACAGGTAGATCAGATTACCCTAACCAGGTAAACAACGTATTGGCATTCCCAGGACTGTTTAAAGGTGCATTAGAAGCTGGAGCTACAGTCATCAACGATGAGATGAAGATAGGAGCTGCATATGGTATTGCCAATGTATTGAAGGAAGAGGAATTAAGACCGGACTACATTATTCCTAGTCCATTTGATGAAAGAGTAGCATCAGTAGTAGCTGAAACTGTTAAAAAAATTGCTATAGAGAATAACTTAATCAGAAAATAATAATTTAAATTTTAGCATTATTAGATCTAATGAAAAATCTAGTGTTTAGTAAGGTTTAATTATTATAAAACATCAATAATTAAAATAAAACTTATATATATTCCTGCTTAATTAGGAGAGAGACATAATTTATTATGTAAGTTTAATTTAAAATATTAAATATTAAAAGGGGAATTAAAATGATTAAATTTAGGACTGAAGGAGACTCATTGGGAACAATGGAAGTCCCTGCAAATGCATATTATGGAATCCAATCACTTAGAGCAAGAAATAACTTTGGTATCACAGGGTACAAATTATCATCTACATTTATTAAATCGATGGCAATGGTAAAGAAGGCTACATCGCTTATGAACTTAGAAGCTGGAGTAATAGAAAAAGATGTTGCTGAAGCTATGATTCAGGCCAGTGAAGAGATCATGGATGGAAAATTCCACGATCAATTTATCACAGATGTAATTCAGGGTGGAGCAGGAACTTCCATGAATATGAATATCAATGAAGTTATTGCCAATAGAGCCAATGAACTTATGGGTGGTAAATTAGGTAAATATGAATTTGTTACTCCTAATGATCATGTTAATTACGGGCAGTCAACAAATGATGTAATTCCTACAAGTGGAAAATTGACTGTAATTCAACTCTGCGAGTCACTATTAAGTGAATTAGAGAGTTTAAAAGAATCTTTATATGAAAAAGGAGCAGAATTTGATCATGTTATCAAGATGGGAAGAACTCATCTTCAAGATGCCATCCCTATTAGATTAGGACAAGAATTTAAAGCTTATGCCAGACCTATAAAAAGAGACATTCAAAGAATAAAAGAAACATTGGAAGATTTTTACTTTGTTAATATGGGAGCTACAGCTGTAGGAACCGGATTAAATGCAGATACTACATATGTAAAGGATATCGCTGCTAAATTAGGTGAAGTAACTGGAATGAATTTTAAACAGAGTACAGACCTTGTAGAC
>CAZUGM010000294.1:0-1694 GCA_964619915.1 uncultured Fusobacteriaceae bacterium
TAATATAAATAAGGAGATAAAATAATGATAGAAATATTTAAAAGCGGCGGAATGTTGATGTACGGAATCCTCCTACTATCTATATTGGGGACAACTGTAATAATAGAGAGATTTGTATATTTTTTAAAGAATGAAAAGGGAATAAAAGATCAGCTGAAAGCACAGTTGGAGGAAGCGATTACCTCTAAAGACAAGGAATTAGCTGTAAGCTTATGTGAAAGTGAGAATTCATCTAGTTTAAAGGTATTAAAGGAACTTATATTAGAACACGATTTTGATGGGAAGGTAGACATCGAATACCTGGAAGAAAAAGCTAGAGAAAGAGCGTTGATAGAGATTCCTAAGTTAGAGAATCATATGTGGTTATTGGGAGTGGTAGCCCATGTAACTCCACTGGTAGGGTTATTAGGAACAGTATCGGGAATGATCGCAGCATTTAGAGTCATTGCAGTAGTAGGGTCAGGAAAGCCGGAGATGCTGGCAGACGGTATATCACAGGCTTTAATCACTACAGCAGCAGGGCTTACAGTAGCTATACCGGCACTTATATTATATAATTATTATAATAAAAAGATCGATCATGTGGTAAATGAGATAGAAAAAACTACCGTTGAGTTTATCAACTCTCTCAGAAAATAAGGGGGGGCTATGAAAATACAGAGACTGAAAAGGAAAAATAGTAGAAGTTTGATCCTGGATATGACTCCATTGATAGATGTAGTATTTTTACTTTTAATATTTTTTATGGTGGCTACGACATTTCAAGATGTAGATTCCAGTGTAAACATTGAACTGCCAAAATCCAGTTCAGAGCACAAGATAACTATTAAAACTTTAGAAGTGAAGATAAATAAAGATTTAGAGATCTATCTTATAGTAAAGGATCTAAAGGGTAAAAATGAGATGTTGAAAGTAAATCAGGGAGATCTAAAGGAAAAATTAGGACAAAGATTAGAACTTGCAGAGGATAAAAATGTAATCGTAAGTGCTGATAAGAGTGTAAACTACCAATCCCTCATAGAGGTGTTAGATATAGCTAAGGAAGCGGGAGCAGGTTCATTAGACCTCAATACTAAAAGTTTAGATTAGGAGGTGATAAGGTGAAAACAGATAGAAATGATTATTTTAATAAAATATTTGTAGGAGTCCTTATCCTTCATATAATATTCCTCTATATAATGCCGGGCTTAAAAAATATAGTGATACAGGAGCCAGAAGTAAACAAGATTACAATTGGAATAAAAAATTACTCTGTTGACAGCGCTCCTAAAAAAATTATTGAAAGTCAGAAAGCTGCTGAAATTATAGAACCGAAGGAAGTTTTGCCTGCAGAGGAAAAAGAGGTAAAAGTTACAGAAAAAAAAGAGGAAATAAAAAAAGAAATCCCAGAGAAGATAGAGAAAAAAGAGGAACCAAAAAAAATCTTACAGGTAACCCAGTCATTTGATGATTTGGACCTACTGGAAAGTTTAGATTCTCCCAGAGAGATCAATAGAAGGGGGGAAGATATTAAGCCTGAAATAATAAAGGTTTTAGAGGTTGAGGACAGAAATAAAAAGAAGGAATTTGAAGACAGGGAATTAAATGAAGTCGCTGATGAATTTGAAGACAGAATCGAAGAAAACCTGGATATGGTAGAATATGGCAAGTCCATCGGATCCCGCCAGCCTTCTTGTCAGCTTGTGGGTCTTTTT
>CAZUGM010000295.1:0-1674 GCA_964619915.1 uncultured Fusobacteriaceae bacterium
ATCAGAAAAAAATACGACAATTCCACCTAGCCAGGTTGAGATTTGAGCTTTAAATCTATTATTTACAATCTTTGTTATTACCTTTGCAAAAGCTCCTGCTCCCCCTGATTTCTCCATTAGAGCAACAAATCCCCCTATAAAAACTAACAACACCAATACTCCGGCATTATAACTGTCTGCTACCTGTGGAAATAGATAGTCCTTAATCATAGAAGTTAAAGCTTCTATGGGGTGACCTTTCACCAATATCAATACCCCGCTCAATATTCCTAAAAAAAGTGCCGGAATAACACTCTTATATTTAATAGCCACCGTAATGGCTATCACTACCGGTACAACCGATAAAAATCCTACATGATCCATAAAAAATTCCCCCTTTTATACAATTTTAATACTAGTATAGCTTAACTATTAATTAAAAAAAAATTATTTTTTTTATTTTATTTTAATTTTATTGGAATAGAGCTATACTAATATAAATAACATATTACAGGGGTGGTTTATTATGAAACTTTGGGGCGGACGATTTAACAAGGAAACAGCGAAGATATTAGAGGAGTTTAACGGGTCTATAAATTTTGATAAAAGAATGTATGAGGAGGATATAAAAGGAAGTATAGCTCATTCCAAGATGCTTTCGAGACAAAATATTATAGAAAAAGAGGAACAGATAAAGATAGAAAATGGACTTTTGAAGATATTAAAAGAGATAGAGACAGGGGAATTTACATTTGATTTAAAAGATGAAGATATTCATATGTCTATTGAAAAAAGACTCATAGGATTGATTGGAGAAACAGGGGGGAAACTACATACAGCCAGAAGCAGAAATGATCAGGTAGCCTTGGATATAAGGATGTATCTAAAAAAAGAAGCTGTAACTATAAAAGAAATTTTAATAGAATTATTAAATAGTTTAGTTGATATAGCAGAAAAAAATAAAGAGGTCATTATGCCAGGGTATACCCACATGCAAAGAGCACAACCTATTTTATTTTCCCACCATATCATGGCTTACTATGAGATGTTTAAAAGGGATTTAGATAGGCTGGAAGATTCATATAAAAGACTGGATGTAATGCCACTGGGAGCAGGAGCCTTAGCGGGAACGACCTATGATATCGACAGGCATTTTGTAGCTGCTGAGCTTGGATTTTCTGAAGTTACGAAAAACAGTTTGGACACTGTCAGTGACAGAGATTTCATTATAGAGTTAAATTTTATAATCTCTATGATCTCCATGCATATGTCCAGGCTATCAGAAGAGGTCATAATGTGGTCTACAAGTGAATTTTCTTTTGTAAATTTAGACGACTCATATTCTACAGGATCTTCAATAATGCCACAGAAAAAAAACCCCGACATAGCTGAGCTTCTCCGTGGAAAAACAGGGAGAATTTATGGAAACTTAATTGGTATTTTAACTGTTATGAAGGGGTTACCTCTAGCTTATAATAAAGATACCCAGGAGGACAAGGAAGGAATCTTTGATTCTATCGATACCATTAAGATCTCCCTTATAATATTTAAAGAGATGTTGGTTACTATGAAAATCAACAGGGATAATATGTATAAGAACATTGAGAACGGATTTATAAATGCTACAGATGTGGCAGATTATTTAGCCAAGAAAAAACTTCCTTTTAGAGATGCCCCTAGGATTGTAGGAGAAAT
>CAZUGM010000296.1:0-1618 GCA_964619915.1 uncultured Fusobacteriaceae bacterium
GCAGCAGAATTTATCAACAGAGGACATAGCGTTTATATGACAGCTGGAGCAGCAAATGGAATTGGATTAACTGATGAAGATTATAAGGCTGTTGGAGTAGAGATCCTTTCAACTTTAGAGGAAGTATACGAAGTTTCAGATATGATTGTTGGAGTTAAAGAACCTCAACCTAGAGAGCTTGCTCTTATTAAACCTGGACAAATTCATTATAGATACCTTCATTTAGCACCTGACTATGATCAAACAGTAGGATTAATGGAAGCTGGAGCTACTGGAATCGCATTTGAAACTGTAGAGATGCAAAACAGAAGTTTACCATTATTAGCACCAATGTCTGAAGTAGCTGGAAGAGAGTCAGTTATCTTTGGATCTAACATCTTAGCTAAGCATATGGGTGGAAAAGGAATCTTATTAGGTGGTGTTACTGGAACTAAAAGAGCTAAAGTAGTAGTAGTAGGAGCTGGAATTGCTGGACAAGCTGCACTAAAAATGGCAGTTGGACTAGAAGCCGATGTAACTATATTAGATGTAGATATCGCTAAATTAAAGTACTTAGATGATATCTATGGAAATAAGATCAAAACTCTTTATTCAAACTCAGGAAACTTAGCAGCAACTATCAAAGAAGCTGATTTAGTAATCTCTACAGTGTTAATTCCTGGAGCGAAATGTCCTCACTTAATCACTATGGATATGATCCACTCAATGGAAGCAGGATCAGTAATCGTAGATATCTCAATCGACCAAGGTGGATCAACACCAATCTCTAGACCTACATACCATGAGGATCCTACATTCTTAACTGATAACGGTGTAGTAATGTACTGTTGTGCTAACATGCCTGGAGCTATGCCTAAGACATCTTCATATGCTTTAGCAAATGTTACACTTAAGTATGGATTAGCAATAGCTGATTTAGGAGTAGAGGGAGCTATCAAGAAATTCCCTGAATTAAAGCCTGGTGTAAACGTTTATGAAGGTAAATTAGTTTACAAGCATGTTTCAACTGCTTTCCCTAATTTAAAATTTGATGAATTAGATACAGTTATGTATGCTGGAAAATAATTAAAAAATAGTATTTTAAAAAGCTCAGGGTTTCCCCCTGAGCTTTTAGTATTATCTGGGAATTTATAAATTTAATTTTTCATTATGATTTTCATATTTTCCTGAAAAATAAAAAAATTAAAATAAATTTTTTTTAGTGGTCTAAAAAAGTAAGTTGACGACAAAGAGAAAAAAATCACTATCTTAAAATTGAAAAATAAGGAAAAATGTACTAATTAATAGGACAATATTTGATCTTAGATATTTTTTTCACCTCGCCTTTTAAAGTACGTGTTTATTATTCGAATGTAATGCGTTTTTTTTAGAAAAAATGGTTGATTTCAAGAAAAAAGTATAGTATAAATGATTAGAACAAAAAAATAATTAAATTTAAAGGGGGATAAAAGAATGAGAATAGGAATACCTGGAGAGATCAAACCACAAGAGCATAGAATCGCACTAGTACCAGAAGGAGCAGCAGAATTTATCAACATAGGACATAGCGTTTATATGACTGCGGGAGCAGCAAATGGAATTGGATTAACTGATTGAGATTATAAGGCGGTTGGAGTAG
>CAZUGM010000297.1:0-1540 GCA_964619915.1 uncultured Fusobacteriaceae bacterium
AAAGAAGAAAAGTTTATTCAACGAACCATTATCTCGGAATATTTGCAAAAATTTGATATATCTGTAAATAGAAATAAAATACTTGAAATACAAAAGCTTATCTATTCTGATGGAAGTAAGGAAATATATGGAAATTGCAGATACCGTATCAAAAAAACATACGATATTTTAGAGGTTGTGGAAGTAGAAAAGGTAAAATTTAATGATCAATTAATTGCAAAATTAACTGTTCCAGGGACTGTTCTTTGGAATAATTATAAGATAAGTGTTCAATTAATTAATGAGGGTCAAAAATCCAAAGAAGGAAAAAATGAATTTTATTGTAAACTAAGAAAGGATGATGTTTTAACAGTTCGTTCAAGAAAAAATGGGGATAAATTTTACCCTGTTGGGATGAGTGGAAGGAAAAAACTAAAAGATTTATTTATCGACTTGAAAATCCCAAAGGAGGAGAGAGATTCTATTCCAATTATTACTAATTTAGATGAAATTCTATGGATAGGGGGAATTAGAGGGGATAGGCGTTTTGAAGATTTAAAAAAAGAAACTGCAAAACTGAAAATTGAAAAAATTGAGGAGGTAGACTTCAGTGGAAAACAACAACAATAATGACTTAAAAGATGAAAAAAAGAAGGAAAATGGAGAAGATAAAAACACTGAGTACAATGAATTAGAAGAGAGAAAAAATGAGCTTAAAGACAGGCTGAAATACGGTATGAGAAAAAAGAAAAAAAGAAAAAGTAATAATGAAAATGATGATAAAGAAACTAAAAAAGAGCCGAAAAAGAAATTTAATTTTAAAACAGTGGTAATGTTATTGTTTGTTGTAACGATAATTATGTCATTACCGTCAATGATGGACAGTGCTAAAACAAAAGACCAAAAAATAATTAGTTATACAGAGTTTTTGAAAAAAGCTAACAATGGGGAATTTAAGGTAGTTCAGGAAAAAGAAGGTTATGTAATCGGAAAGCAGCAATTGGAAGATACTGTAGCTGTTAGAGCCAGAATGATATCTAACAGGGTTTCACAGGATGCTAACCTTATGAAAGCTTTGACTCAGACAAATGTTGAGATAAAGTCTGAAGATCCGGCTAAAACACCACTTATTGTTCAAATACTTATCTCATGGTTCACAATGTTATTGCTTGTTGGAATCTGGATATTCATGATGAACAAGATGAAAGGTGGAGGAAGCAGCGGTCCTAGTGTATTCAACATGGGGAAATCCAGAGCTAAAGATAATGGTGAAAATATATCCAATGTTAAATTTGACGATGTAGCAGGAATTGAGGAAGCTAAGCAGGAATTGGTTGAGGTCGTAGACTTCCTGAAAGAGCCTGAAAAATATAAAAAAATAGGAGCCAGCATACCTAAAGGTGTCCTCTTATTAGGATCACCGGGAACAGGTAAAACTCTATTGGCAAAAGCAGTAGCAGGGGAAGCAGCAGTACCGTTTTTCACTATATCTGGTTCTGAGTTTGTAGAGATGTTCGTAGGGGTAGGAGCCGCCCGGGTGCGGGATCTCTTTCTTCAGGCC